>JBLNAY010000140.1:0-3282 GCA_050259715.1 Candidatus Dadabacteria bacterium | reverse complement strand
ACACAATTTATCATTTGTAATATAAACAGGCAACTTGCGGTATTTTTGCGCCCTTTACATCCAGTTGCCGCTGGTCAAAAATGCAGGAAAGTGGAGGGTGTTTTTATTGAAGTTCTATTTAAAAGTGTTTTAGAAGATGACGGATCAAAATAAAGGAGCTCAGCCGGTTGAAAGTTCAGCTACAGGAGAGCAAAAGTTTAAAAGGTATTTAGTGACATCGGCTTTGCCCTATGCTAATGGCTATAAGCATATTGGTCACCTTGCCGGTGCCTATATTCCTGCCGATATTTATGTGAGATATTTAAGGGCTCAAAAGAGAGATGTGGTTTTTGTTTGTGGAAGTGATGAACACGGAACAGCTATTCCTATCCAGGCAATGAAGGAAGGGACCACTCCACAGGCCATTATTGATAAGTACCATAAAATAACGGAGGAAAACTTCGCCGAGCTCTCCATTTCATTTGATATTTATGATCGTACTTCTAACCCAATTCATCATGAGACAGCAAAGGAATTTTTTACTTACCTCTCCGAACGCAATGAACTGGAAGTAAAGGAATCAGAACAATACTACGACGAAGAGGCAAAAACCTTTTTAGCTGACCGTTATATAAAAGGTACCTGCCCCAACTGCGGCTTTGAAGGTGCTTTTGGAGACCAGTGTGAGAAATGTGGTACTTCATTAAGCCCCGATGAATTGATTAATCCTGTAAGCACATTAAGCGGTAAAGCTCCCGTAAAAAGGAAAACGGTTCATTGGTACCTGCCATTAAACCGTTATGAGGATTGGCTGCGCAACTGGATCTTAAATGAACATCAGAAGGATTGGAAAACAAATGTGTTGGGCCAATGTAAAAGCTGGATAGATTCAGGTCTGCAACCCAGGGCCGTTACCCGTGACCTCGATTGGGGGGTGAAATTGCCGGCACCAACTGAAGAGGAGAAAAAGCATATTCGTGAAGGTGGGGCTTCCGACCGCGAAGGAAAAGTTTTATACGTGTGGTTTGATGCCCCGATAGGTTATATCAGTGCCACCAAGCAGTGGGCGATCAATACAGGTAATGACTGGAAGCCTTACTGGATGGAAAAGGACACGAAATTGGTTCATTTTGTTGGGAAGGATAATATTGTTTTCCATTGCATCATTTTTCCTGTAATGCTTCACCTGCACAATTATGTGTTGCCTGAAAATGTACCTGCAAATGAGTTCATGAATCTCGAAGGAGATAAGATGAGCACCAGTCGTAACTGGAAGCTTGATATGCAGGACTATATAGATGATTTTATCAGGAAAGAAAATGGTGGGCCACAGATGGCTGATGCACTGCGTTATTATCTCACCACTATATTGCCCGAAACCAAAGACAGCGAGTTCACATGGAAGGGATTCCAGGATGCGGTGAATGGTGAACTGGTAGCCATCTTTGCCAACTTCTTCAACAGGACATTTGTCCTCATGCATAAGCTTACCAACGGTAAAGTGCCTAAGTTCCATAACGACATTATGGACGAAAAGGATAAAGAGATATTGCAGGAAATAAAGAAAGCATCCACAGTTGTAGGAAATTACATAGAGGAATATCGCTTCAGGGATGCCCTGTATAATGTGATTGACCTGGCTCGTTCAGGTAATAAGTACCTGCAGGAAAAGGAACCGTGGAAAAAGAGTTCAGCAATCGAAAAAAATCCTGAAGATGTTCAGCAAGTGGAAAGACTGAAAAGTGAAATTGACAACTGTTTGCATATCTGTTTGCAACTTTGCGCCAACCTGGCCATACTTGTAAATCCTTTCCTTCCGAACACAGCAAAGAAGATGTGTTTTTTGATGAAAGTAGTGGACAGGATGCTCGATTGGCAAAATGCCGGGTCAACAAAACTGTTAAGTGTGGGATATTCACTTCGCGCCCCTGAATTATTGTTCCGCAAGATTGAGGATGCAGAAGTGAATTACCAAATTGAAAAATTGAAAAAAGGATTAGAACAATCAAAGATGGAGCAAGATAAATTGGCTAAGCCGGCAAATGAGCAGCCGGTGGAAGTAAAATATGAACCCCTAAAACCGGAGATACAGTATGACGACTTCGCTAAGCTGGATCTTAGGATAGGAACAATTGTGTCAGCAGAGAAAGTTCAAAAAGCTGATAAGTTGTTAAAATTGGAAGTCAATCTCGGGTTTGAAACACGAACCATCGTCTCCGGAATTGCGCAACATTTTACCCCTGAATCCCTGGTCAATAAACAGGTAATTGTTGTCGCCAACCTGGCACCAAGAAAAATGCGAGGCATTGAAAGTCAAGGTATGATCTTAAGTGCAGAGGATTCAACGGGTAAGTTACTCCTAGTTAACCCCGATGAAATAACAGAAAATGGTTCGGGAGTTAAATAGAATATAAAGACATAAGAAGACATTTAGGTCTGTTTTTAAATCAGTATTTCCTTAATATTTTTTTGCAATTTTTGTGAACTGGCTGCGTTGTTTGTCAGAATACCAACTTTATGACACATCCATTCAGGGTCTGTAAAACCTTAACCGTCTTTTTCTTTTTATTTGCTGTTTCATGCAAGCATCCCATACTTGAATTACCTATAGATCCCGGTACCGGCGGGGGAGGAAGCGGGAATGTATCTACTACCTGCAGTGCTGATACGCTATATTTTCAGCAGCAGGTATTGCCTATTTTTATTTCCAATTGCTCATCAAGCGGATGTCATGATGCAGCCTCTCACCAAAGTAATATAATACTAACTTCCTATTCAACTATAATGACAACAGGGAAGATCGTACCGTTCAATCCTTTTAGCGGAGAGATCTACCAAAAGATTAATACTAGCAATTCAGGAGACAGAATGCCACCACCACCACATAATCCATTAACGGCGGACCAAAAAAATGCAATCTATAAATGGATTATGCAAGGTGCAAAAAACAATTCCTGCCAGGGTGGTTGTGACAGTACCGTATTTACTTATAGTGGTGCCATCAAGCCATTGATTAATAATTATTGCCAGGGTTGTCATAGTGGCACAGGTGCCTCAGGTGGGGTTGATTTAAGCACTTACAATGGAGTAAAAGCGAAGGTGAGTGATGGCCGTCTTTGGGGATCTATTAATCACACCCCTGGTTATGTAGCTATGCCTCAAAACGGGCAGAAGTTATCTGTTTGCGAGTTGAAACAATTCAGTAAGTGGATAGCGGCAGGGGCATTGAACAACTAAGATCCAATATCATTGATCCCAAAATATTTTTTATAAGCAACCGCTAAGGATTAAAAAACGTATTTG
>JBLNAY010000139.1:0-5252 GCA_050259715.1 Candidatus Dadabacteria bacterium | reverse complement strand
TCTGGATTGGACTTGGAATTACATTGTATGGCTTTGCGTACTTTCTTATTCATGATGTGTTCATTCATCAACGTTTTAAATGGTTAAGAAATACAGATACTGTGTATTTCAGGGCAATCCGTAGAGCACATAAGATGCACCACAAGCATATTGACAAAGAAGATGGAGAATGTTTCGGTATGCTCTGGGTGCCATTGAAGTATTTCAAAGAAGCAAAAAGATAAAAGTTGAAATCATTTTATCTTCTTGTTGATTTAGGCGCAGTTATAGTGCCATTGCTGTTTTCCTTCCATAGCCGTATAATGTTCTACAAACAATGGAAGGCAATAGTGCTATCACTTTTTTTACCTCTCTTTTTGTTTTTACCATGGGATATGCTATTTACTTCCAGGGGTGTATGGGGGTTTAATGAAAATTATCTTACAGGCTTCAGGTTGTATAATCTTCCCATTGAAGAAGTTATGTTTTTCATTTGTATTCCCTATGCATGTTTATTTACCTATTACTGCATTGTACATTTAAAGAAGCAACAAAACAGTGATGAAAGAAAATCTTTACTCTACATTATCCCGTCATTGCTTTTGCTTTTAACAGCTGTGATTTTTCATGAATATGCATATACATTTTCTACTGCCTTGCTTTTAGGTATTGCTCTTTTGTTTGGTGGGTTTCTTTTTAAAAACGTTTTACCACGATTCTATTTGGTATATGCAATCCTGCTGATTCCTTTCTTTATAGTTAATGGTTTGCTTACCGGCACCGGCATTGAGAGTGAAGTAGTCTGGTACAACAATAATGAAAATTTAAATATCAGGTTGCTAACCATTCCTATAGAAGACGTCTTTTATGGGATGTTGCTGGTCTTGCTCAATGTGTATTGCTTTGAATGGTTTCGCAGCAAACGTGTGTACCTGAACTAATCCTAAATTGGTTTTATTAGTTTTAAGGATGCATTCGTTGGCTGCATCCTATAAATATGCATTTGTTGTTATTGTTGCATACCTGGTTGAATTGCTGTTGTTGACCAGGTTTATAGGTGTGTTTGGACCTTATGTAAGTCCATTGATTTTCTTCTTAAGTTCCATGGTGATTGGGATTGTAGGCATACGAATGGCTTTCCTAAAAGGTGGTTCCTTATTCACAACATCAGGTCAAATAAAGACTCTTAGACAAGGACAAATGTCCGTCTCCAGTGCATATTCCAAATTGCCTGGTGATATTACATTAATTATCTGCCTTGCTGTTTCATCTGTATTGATATTTACCCTTGTTAAACAACACCCGGTAGATGTAAATCACTCTGACATCATTCCGCAAACACAGGTGCTGGTTGGAAGATTTCTTCATAAGCAATTTCCTTATGCTATCATCAGCAATTGGGGGTATGATCTGTTTCCAACCTATGAGCCCTTCCAATGGCTACCCTATATTATAGCTGAGAATATGCGCCTGGACTACCGGCTGTTTGGATTTGCTTTTCTCCTTTTTGTGTACATACTATATTTCAGTTATTTCCGTAAAAAACTTTCTGGTACTACTATCTCGTTAATGTTGGCTCTTTTTTTTCTGCCCGTTCTTTTTATTTTCTATTTCCAATCTTCAGTGTATTATAATTCTTTAGAGAACTTGATTGTGGGTTATTATCTCTTGCTGGCGTTTGCGATTTTTACTGACTCCATCTTTTTAATAGGTGTTGCATTAATGCTTTGCCTGTTATCCCGTTATTCGCTGATATTATGGTTGCCCTTGTTCCTGTTTGTTATTTTTCGTTCTAAGTCCAGGAAGCAGGCTTTTTTGGTATTTGCTATTTTTTCACTGGGATTTCTAGTGTTTTATTTTCTTCCATTCCTTTCTAAAGATGCTACCATTTTTATGAAGGGATATCAGTATCACTCTGCAGCAGCTTTAGCCGAATGGAACGCACAGTCGTGGCAACAGCCGGGTGATAAGCCTTTCCAGTTATTCCGCGGGCTTGGTTTCGCAGGTTTTTTTTATGATCAAAGCAGTGGAACGATTCAGGAGAAATTATACAAATACAGGATTGTTCACCTGGCCCTATCATCTGTGACTGTTCTTCTTTTAACGGCGTTGTTTTACCTAAAAAGAAAACAACTGGACTGGAGAATATTTTCTATTGCTTCATTAAAGATCAGTCTCGCTGTGTTTTATAGTTTTATACAAATACCTTATGATTATTTGTTTTTGACTGTTATATATCTTTCAATACCTATTGTAATTATCAGCTTATGGTATGTCAACCAAAGCGCTCACTATAGAGTATCTAAGGTTGTAAGCCCTGATGATCAATAACTGGAAAAGCCTCCCGGTGAGGAGGCTTTTTGAAGAAATACCGAATGAATTTATTATTTCGTTCCTGTTCCAGTTGGCGTGCTGTCAATTTGCTTTTCAAGAATGGAGATGTATTTCTTTGCTCCTTCATTTTCAGGATCCACTTCTAATACTTTCCTGAAATACTTAACAGCTTCTGCATAATTCTTCGCCGTATTGGCCTGGTAAGCTGCTAAATATCCGTAAGACTCAACTAACCATTTCTGACGGCTGGGATTAGAACTGTCCTGTTGAAGTACCTCTGCTAATTTTTCATAAGCTGCAACAGCTGTTCCTTCTTTCATGTCCTTATCCTCAGCTGCCTTGCTTTTCGCCTGCCAATAGTAACCAAAGCTCTGTTCAGGATATTTCTGTATGTACATACCAAATACGGTATCCGCCTGTGGGTATTGTTCTGCACGGTAATGTGCCAGTCCCCAATTAAACAGATCCAGATTCGTAGCTTTTTTGTTGCCCGGATAATAATGGGATAACCATTTAGCCTGTGAAGCAAAGTCTTTCAGGTTTGCTGACAGCTGCGCCAGTTGACCATAATAGTCGTACAATGCAGAAGAGTCTTTTTCCAGTTGAGTCGCTTTTTGAAGGAAAACAACTGCTAATGAATCATTATGATTTGTCCGCGCGAATTTTGCCATCGTGGCGGCGTCTTTTGCAATGATGTTGCTATCCGCTTCTTTATTGAAATAATTCTGCATATAAGTAGTAGCCTTCGCAGTGTCCTTTTGTTCGGCATAGCTGTATGATATTAACTTGTATAATCGCGGTTGTGCTTTATCTCCCTGCAAATTGAATATTGATTTTGCCCTTTCAATAGCAGCAGGGAATTCTTTGTTGATATAAAGAAGGTCCGCAAGATCATATTGGTTTTGAATGCTGGTATCGCTATTACTTAAATAAGCCTGGTAGTATTCTTTTGCTTTTGCCGGATTACGATAAAATTCATAAGAATATAACTTGTAAAGAGAAGGCGCATATTTTGGATCGGCTTCTACGGCTTTTGTAAAGTACTGTAAGTACATTTCAGGATTTTTCTGCCCAAGAAAAATGTCACCGATCTTATGATAAGCAGGGGCATAACCTTTATCTACTTCAATGGCCTGCTGGTAACTCTTATAAGCTTCAGTGCCATTGGATAACTTGCGGTAAGCATCACCCATGAGAATATATAGGGATGCGTTCTTCTTATCTTTTTTAATAGCTTTTTGTAGCAGGTCTAATGCATAGTTGGCATCTCCAGATTCAGATTCAACTTGTGCGCGGGCAATAGCACTCAGTATGGAGGGGTCTTTCTCTTTTGTTTCTTTCAGGGCTTCATTGAAATAAATGGCTGCACTATCTTTCTTTCCACTGTACAACAGTACCGATCCTGCTGCCACCTCTCCATATGGAGTGCTGAACAGGCTTTCGGGCGCTTTTTCCACAACAGCGTGTGCTTCTTTATTTTTGTTTTGTTCAATAAAGGCAGTTGTTAGCCAATATACTGCTTCGTCATTCGCAGGTTCCTGCTGAATGATCTTCGACAGTGTGTTTTCTGCTGTTTCATAGCGTTCATAATATAGTTGTTGTGTAGCGTCGTTTAGCGATTGTGCATTAAGGGTAATCGCCGATGCAAAGCAAAGAATCGTTCCGATGGTTTGTTTCATAAAATTAAAAAAGGAGTTGTTGAACAATAGTTGCAAAATATAGAAGAACGGTTAACCTGCCTTTCAAATTAGATTAGAAAAAGATTAAAGAATCGTTTTTTATGATATCAAAATCATTTCTTTCCGGGTTCCTTAACAGGGTTGAAACAGCATATTAACAATGTTGGCGTCACCAGTTTTTATTAGTAAATGAAAAGTTATATCATGGGTCCGATACAATCCCATTCATTGAACTTCGTCACGCTTCATTCAAAAACTTAATAGCCTTTAGCCGCAACATTTCCGGATTTCCTATAAAGTTTCAATAGGGTTCGCATAGGGTTTGTATGGGGTTTGTATGGAGTTTGAACGGCTTTAGAACGGCTTTGCCCCCTACTAACTCCATGCAAAGTCCATACAAAAGCCATACAAAAGCTATAGAACATGGATTGAAGGTTGATTAAAAAGGTTCTCCATTTGAACCATCGATCTACTATATGTTGGAGTGATTGAATATAAATATGGAGCCCTTAAGCGTCAATTCCTGATCGACAGAGAAGACCATATTTTCTTACCTTTGCACCCATTTTTAAACCAGTAGAGGAGCCCCAATGGCCAAGAGGTATAAAGAATTCAAGCATTTAAACCTGCCCCAGATTGAAAAAGAGGTTCTGAAAACGTGGGAGAAGGAAAATGCTTTTCAACAAAGTATTGAAATAAGAGAAGGATCCGAGCCTTTCATCTTTTATGAGGGCCCGCCGAGTGCCAATGGTATGCCCGGCATTCACCATGTTATGGCACGCACCATCAAAGACCTGGTCTGCCGGTATAAGACCATGAAAGGCTTTAAAGTTCAGCGTAAAGGCGGGTGGGATACTCACGGTTTGCCGGTGGAATTAGGAGTAGAAAAGGAATTAGGTATCACAAAGGAGGATATTGGAAAGAAGATTTCGGTAGTTGAATACAACCAGAAATGCCGCGAAGCCGTATTGAGATATAAGGGTCAGTGGGACGATCTTACAAATAAGATGGGCTATTGGGTAGACCTGGACCATCCTTACATCACTTTTACTAATGAGTATATTGAATCTCTCTGGTGGTGCCTTAAGCAATTATATAAAAAAGGCCTCCTCTATAAAGATGTTTCTATACAGCCATATTCCCCGGCTGCTGGATCGGGATTGAGTTCACATGAACTGAACCAGCCCGGAACATATCGTAATGTGAAGGACACCAGTGCGGTTGCAATGTTCAAGGCTTCTGATCTTAAAAATGAGAATG
>JBLNAY010000138.1:0-44048 GCA_050259715.1 Candidatus Dadabacteria bacterium | reverse complement strand
TGGAATTATACCAAAAGAATTTTCCTGTAATTCCCACTTTCGACAGCCTAACCGATCTGCAAAAATTACCAGCTGTGGATAGATTTGTTTGCAAACCAAAAGAAGGAGCTGATTCCATTGGCCTGGAAATAATTTCCAGGCAAGAATTATCAGACTTTAAAATTGAAAATAGCCTGGTACAACCGTTTATTGATTTCGAATACGAGGTATCCTTTTATTTTCTTGACCGGCAATTGATGTATGCATTATATGCACCGGATAAAAAGCAGAGATGGCAGTTGACTTCGTATGAGCCTTCACAAGAAGATGTAAACTTTGCCGAACAATTTGTAGAATGGAATGATCTACCCTACGGAATTCAACGGGTAGATGCCTGCAGAACCAAGGATGGCGAATTGCTGCTTGTTGAACTGGAGGATCTGAATCCTTTTCTCTCCTTAGATCTCTTGAAGGAAAATAAGAGGGAAGAATTCATCGCCCATTTTAAACAAGCTCTCTCTAAAGTAATTGAACTTAGCCGGAAGTAAAGGGTACTATTATATTTTCTCTACTTTAGAAGATAAATGTAGCTGATGGATCAGTCGGAGGAGATTCAAAAACTCGAAGAACAACTGCTGCAATTAACAAAACAGGTAGAGCAGCAATATGACGAAATTCAGAAAATTCGTCAACGGCTGCACAGTATTACAGGAGAATCAAAATCAATTTCAACGCCTGTTGCCGCATCGCACCAAAAGAGAACACTGGAGAACTATATTGGTCTTAATGTTATACACCTCGCAGGTATTATAGTGCTGGTAATAGGGCTTTCACTTGGAGTAAAATATGCCATTGATAAAAATCTAATTTCTGTACAGGCACGTATTGCACTTGCCTATGCAGCTGGATTTGGTTTACTATTCCTGTCGTACTATTTAAAAAAAAGATACAAATTTTTCAGTGCCATTCTTTTTAGTGGATCAGTAGCTTCTATCTATTTTACTACGTATGCGGCTTATGTATATTATTCCATGATCTCCTCACCTGGTGCTTTCGTTTTAATGGTGGTTCTTACCATTTATACTGTATACCAGGCTATTGTTTATGACCAAAGGGAGATAGCTTTATTGGGGTTGATCGGGGCTTATGCCATTCCTTTTCTTGTAAGCAGAAATACGGAGAGAGCCGATTTATTCTTTACTTATATTTCACTCATCAACCTGGCCGTAATATACCTGTCGGTTAGGAAGTCATGGCACCTTGTGTCAAGAGTGGCAGAATATGCCACATGGCTCTTATTCATTGGTTGGGCATCGGTGCGCTATACTCCCGAATACAGGGGAACAGGCATATTATTCATGTGCGTTTTCTTCCTAATGTTTCTTGCGAGCTCCATTTCATCCAGGATACTTTATAATCAAAAAATAGATAATCACAGGATCTATCAACTGTTTGTCAACAACATTGCATTGTATATAGCAGCTCTGTTCATATTGGGCGGTTCTTCCGATGACAATACCCTTGCAGGAATCTCATTAACGATTTCTGTATTTGTAGCTGCAGAAGCCATCTTGTTTCACTTCGTATTACAGGAACAAGTAATCAAACGTTGGCTTGCCTATTATGCTTTTATATTATTTATCCTATTCATTGCCTTCCAATGGAATGGCGTCACTGTGACTTTGTTGTGGTTACTGGTAGCAGTGATAATCTTCATAATTGGTGCTTACCGTAAATGGATGCCACTTCGGTTAACATCCATTGTATTATTGGGAGCCACACTGTTTAAATTGGTGGTATTTGATAGTCTTACATTTACTACTGTGCAAAAAGTAATTTCTTATTTGATACTGGGAGCCCTATTACTCATCATCTCTTTTTATTACCAGAAATTTCGTCAACAGCTTTTTAAGGATGATAAGTAGGTTATAACGTTGCCCCGCCCTGTTTAGCTAACCCAGTATTATAAAAATCTATGTATAGCAATATCAGGATTAATTCTTCACCTGTATAGTTATTTTAGGACAAGACATGACAAGCCATTGGGTTACTATGGAGTTACCATAGGGTTTGTATGGAGTTGATATGGAGTTAGAACGGCTTTACAACGTTCAAACTCAATACAGACCTCATTCACAACCCATTCTAACCATATACGAACTCCCTATGATAGTCTTTCAGAGTTGGATACCATACAAATTATAATAGCACACTGTATACATTTAGCTACACATGAAAGGGTTTTTTATAATATCTACTTTCCTCTTCTTTTTTGACAATGAATCGACAATATAGCTGCGAATTTCAATGTTGAGCTCACCTTGATGTTCAAATGCTGATTCTTAACCGCTTAAATTTGCCATTATGGACCAATTTTCTCACCAGGCTTTACACAACTTTAAAACCTATGTTGGATTAAAATACCAGCTATATAATAGTTTATTTACTTCCCTGCCCTTTCACCGCATTGAAAAGACAGGAATTCTCCTCTCATTATTCTTGAATCATTGTGAGGAAGGGTTCAATAAGAAATTAAGCCCCTTACAGATTGTTGATGATTTCTTTACCAACTACACCTCTTTAAAAGAAGAGCATGAAAAATCAGATCTCCTGTTCCGGTTTGTTCAATATGTAGAAAGACAGGTCGTTCTGTTTGATGCACTGGAAGATGCTGCATTTAAGGAAGTGCATGACCTTACAGGAATGGGATCTTTAAAACAGCTGGAGAACCGGGTGGTATTGGAAAATCTTACCAGTGAAATGCAACAAAAGTTGAAAGATTTTGCTGTTGCACCCGTTCTCACCGCCCATCCTACACAATTTTACCCCGGAACTGTACTTGGTATTATAAACGATTTGGCGAAAGCTCTGCGTGAAAATAATACAACGCTGATCAACATGTACTTGCAGCAACTTGGAAAGACTCCTCTCTTCAAAAAGCAAAAACCGACTCCTTATGATGAAGCAATTAGCCTGATCTGGTATCTTGAAAATATATTTTACAAAGCAGTTGGGAAAATCACTGCAAACCTTAAAGAATTCTTTCCATTAGAAGAAAATGAGAACCCTGTAGTGAAAATGGGCTTTTGGCCCGGAGGTGACCGGGACGGCAATCCTTATGTAACAGTTGATATTACATTGAAGGTAGCAGATGCATTAAGGTCAAGTATCATTAAATGTTACTATCTCGATGTCCGCAAGCTTAAAAGAAGACTGACGTTCAAAGGCATTGAACCCATACTTGCGGACCTTGAATCAAAGCTTTACAACAATATCTTTATTCCGGGCAACCGTACTAATTTATCACAGAAGGAAATATTGGAATCGCTTCATTCCATTCGTACCATCCTGGTTGAACAGCATAATGGATTGTTCCTTCATTTGCTGGATAACCTGATTAATAATGTAGAAATCTTTGGATTGCATTTCGCCTCACTGGATATCCGGCAGGAAAGTTCCATACACACTATGGTACTGGAGGAAATAGCTGAGAAGGAAAAACTATTACCTGCAAACTATGTAGAAATGCCGGAAAATGAAAAGGAGCAAATCCTTACAAGTATTAAAGGCATCGCTCATCCTGAAAACTATGATGGTCTTGCAAAAGATACTCTTGAAAGCTTCCAGGCAATCCGCACTATTCAGCAGTTTAATGGTGAAGCCGGCTGCAACAGGTATATCATTAGTCATTGCGAAAACATTAGCAATGTGCTGGAAGTGTTCGCCCTTTTCTTATTAACAGGTTGGAAAGAAGAAAACATCCTGGTAGATATTGTACCCCTGTTTGAAACTATTGAGGACTTGAAGAATGCTCCGGCGGTGATGAAATCACTGTATCTAAATAAGGCATATAAGGAACACCTCCTGAGGAGAAATAAGAAACAAACTATCATGGTAGGATTCTCAGATGGTACAAAGGATGGAGGTTACATGATGGCGAATTGGAGTATCTATAAAGCTAAAGAGGAACTGACCCGTGTATCTGAAGAGCATGGTATAGATGTTGTTTTCTTCGACGGACGTGGCGGTCCTCCTGCCAGGGGAGGTGGTAAAACACATAAATATTATGCATCCATGGGGAGTAAAATCTCAACCAAGGAGATCCATCTTACCATACAAGGACAAACAGTTAGCAGCAGTTTCGGAACCGTTGATGCAGCCCAGTTCAATATTGAACAATTGGTAAATGCGGGTATAACGAACACTCTGTTTAGATCCAATAACAGGAACATGTTTCCGGAACAGGAAGAAGCACTACGTGAGCTTTCAGAAATCAGCTACGCATATTACAAGCAATTGAAGGAGCATCCTGCTTTTGTGGATTACCTCACGGAGGTCAGCCCTCTAAATTATTTCAGTGAAACAAACATCAGCAGCCGTCCATCAAAAAGAAAGAAGTCAAACCGGCTGTCACTGAAAGAACTCAGAGCAATACCTTTTGTAGGTGCCTGGAGTCAATTAAAACAGAATGTACCCGGATATTATGGACTGGGAACAGCACTGGAAGAACTAAGGAAGAACGGAAAATTTAACCAGATTAAACTATTATACCAACAATCACAATATTTTAAAACGCTTATTGATAATTGTGAGATGGCAATGAAGAAATCCTTCTTTCCTCTCACAGCCTATTTATCTTCTCATCCAAAATATGGAGAGATCTGGAACATGATCTTTGAAGAATATGAAAGAACAAGATTGAACATATTCAAATTGTCAGGTAAAAACGAATTAATGTATGATTACCCGGTTGACCAAATGTCAGTGCAGATGCGAGAGCGTATAGTACTTCCACTTACTACCATTCAACAATATGCGTTGATCAGGCTGCGGGAAGAAAAACAGCTAAAGAGTGATCCAAAAGAAACTCTTGAGCACCTTGTTGTAAGAACCTCCTTCGGAATTATAAATGCAGGAAGGAATTCTGTTTAATAATTTAAATACCTTTTTAATAAAATAAAGGCCGCGTAAATAGCGGCCTCTGTTATACCTAAGTTTAAATTTTAGTATTTGTAATTTCTAACGTAAGCCGCCAATTCATCACGGTCCGCCTGGCTACTAAGTATATCATATATCTGGGTAAAATTAGCAGGATCCGTAATAGTCCTATATGCAGCTTTGGCAAGTTCTAACCTGTTGTTTTCATCACTTATTAACTGAATTAACTGGCTTGCCTGGTTAGTTGTAAAATAGTTGCTGGTATTGGAAAAAGCTTGTCTTAAGGCATTCATCTTTGAACCCGGGAACCACTGCCTTTGTATATTCTGATACAGGGTAGTGAAATTAGCATCTGTCATAGGAGTCCTGTAACCATAATTATAACCATTGTTATTAGTGTTGTTATAGGAATTATTTCTATGAATGTTTATGTAATCTGTTAATGCATCCCTATCTGTTTGGCTGCTTAACAAATTAATTACCTGGCTATAGTTAGACGGATCTGTAACTGTACTATATGCCATTTTTGCCAGCTCTAACCTGTTATCTTCATCACTTATCAATTGAATTAACTGGCTGGCCTGGTAGCTGGTGAAGTGATTGCTGGTATTGGAGAATGCCTGTCTTAATGCATTCATCTTTGAACCCGGGAACCACTGCCTTTGTATATCCTGGTATAAAGTATTAAAATTGGCATCAGACATCGGTGTTTGGTAAGTATACCCACCATTGTTTGAAGAGTTGTAACTACCATTATTATTAAATGAATTAACGTAAGCTGCCAAAGTATCCCTATCTGCCTGGCTGTTCAATAGGTTATACATTATAGTAAAATTAGCCGGATCAGTAATAGTTCTGAAAGATGCTTTCGCTAATTCCAGCCTTTCATATTCATTTGAAGCTAATTGCACTAAACGGCTTGCCTGGTAGCTCGTAAAGTAATTATTCGTATTCGCGAATGCATCCCTGATGGCCGCTAATCGTGAGCTTTGATACCATTCATTCTGAATTCTGGAATATAAATCATCAAAGCTGGAGCTGGACATTGGTGAATGGTATTTGGCAGCATAACTACCGGAACTATTTAACGTAGTATTGCTATTTTCATCTACATAAGCAATCACTTCATTCCGTCCTGCCTGGTTTAACAAGGAATATACGAGTGAAAAATTAGCAGGGTCAACAATAGTATGATAGGCAGCCTTAGCCAGGTCAATCCTGCTTCTTTGTGAATTCACCAACTGGATTAATTGCTTTACCTGGTAACTTGTAAAAGAGTAATTATTATAATTAAACGCATTGCTGATGCTTCTCGTCCGGGCAGCATTACCTCTCATTCTTTGAATACTTCGATATAGATTTCCAAAATCATAGTTGGACATGGCGGAGTTGCTATATTGCCCCACTCCCCTGTTACCGTTAAATCTTTCAGTCATCTGGAGACCACCATTAGCATTTACATTTATGGTCAGGTCATATCCATTTCGCAGAGTAAAATTGGTATTTACATTTCTTGCTGTATTATTATAATTAGATTCTGTCCTGATCACCTGTAAACTATGCTGGCCCGGTTGTAAATCTGAAATCACGACTGAGCTGAAGTTATTGTTATAAGAGGTAGGCGGAGTATAGCTTTTACCATCTATGGTTATCTCCCTTGCCTGGTCACCCCTTATATTTAAAGTAACAGTGTTTTGCGTTACCTGTGCACTAACAGAAAGTGCTGTTAGAGCTGTCATTAAAAGCGTTACGAGTGTTTTCATAATTACTAGTTTTTATATAGGATATGGGTAATGTGACAAAGTCTGTACCACAACAATGGCACAGAGTGTTTAACTGCGGTTGTAAGTGTAATTTTATTAAGGACATGTGCTTGCCGGATGAATATTTTCCTTATCAATGGATAAGGTTGGTACTCCATTGGAGTAAGATATTATCCATATACTATCAAAGTCATTATCATCCCACTTTGCTGTTGAGCTTACCCCAAGAGCTTTAATTATATTATCAATTTTCTTGTGTTCCCATACCAACAAAACTTCACCCTGCTGTTTCTTAATGGCACCCGCTACCCCATCAATATCATCCACATCATATTTTGTGTTAACATCAATATTATACTTCACAGCAAGAGGAACTACAGTCTGGTACATGCGAGCCACTTTAGTTGCTTTGCCTTGGTTAAGAGAAGGAACAAATATGGAATTTGGTAATCCAAATTTCTTTTGCAGAACAGCCGGCAATTGCATTGAACGATTAAATCCCTCGCAAGACAGATTATCTCCCACGTCAGGTTTTTCCCCATGACGAACAATAATAATTTTATTTAGCCGGGTCGGACTGGATTGACTGGAACAATGAAATGAACCAATGATTATAAAGACACTGAAAATAAAATAGAAATACTTCTTCATCGTACATATGCTGCAAATCATCTGCCGCAGTAATAGCAGACTGAAGTATCACCTCAATAGCAGGCTGTGGCATGATTTATTATATAATGATACGTTCAAAACATGCCGTTTCAATTGCGATACATGAGGATCATTATTCTATACATTTTTTTAATATCATCTATATCCGGTTTAACACAGGATGACAGTATAAAAGCGAAGAATAACAATATTAAAGTTTCCTCCTTTAAATCCATAAAGGTGGAAGCTAATGCGGAGCTTGCTGGTAATAAATGGAAGAAGCTTTTGGTTGGTGAAAACTACCGAAGAGAATGGACGCAGCCGGTGACAGTACCTATAATAGACCTAAAAAAATCCGGATTAACTCCAAAAAAGGAAGGAGGCGGTAAACAGACTAAATCTCTACAGGTTGAAGATGAAAATGGACATAAGTATAAACTCAGGTCCATTAGGAAAAATCCTGAAAAAGTAGTACCTCCTGCTTTCAGGAATACAATTGTACAAGAACTCTTTTCTGATGGTATTTCGGCTTCTTATCCTTATGGTGCCTTATCGACAGGCATTTTTTCACAGGCTATGGGAATTCCTTATTTAAGACAGAAGTTAGTTTACGTGGGTGATGATCCACAATTGGGAGAGTTTCAATCAAAGTATAAAAACACACTTGCCTATTTCGAGGACCAGGTACCAGCAAACATTAGATCAACAGAGAAAAAGGATGAATTTAAATCTCTGAGCACTTTAGAATTACTGGACAAAATTCAAGACAAACACACTAACAGGGTCGACCAGTTGGAGGTTCTAAGAGTAAGGTTACTCGATAACTTTCTCATGGACTTTGACCGTCATGAGGGTCAATGGGAATGGGGTAAAGTAGATTCTTCTGGACATCATATATTTTACGCCGTTCCCAAAGATCGTGACCAGGTATTTTTTAAGGCAGATGGTTTGTTAATGAGATTTTTAGCTAAGCGTGGCAGGGTTCCCGAATTCCATGGCCTGAGTAGCAGGGTAAAAGACATTGAGGCTTATAACAATGCTGCCAGGAACTTTGATCGTACTTTCCTGACCAATATATCAAAGGAAGATTGGTCCAGTGAAATTGATCATCTGTTGAATGCAATGACAGATAACGTTATAGAATCTGCAATGGCCCAACAGCCCAAGGAAATTCAAAACTATGCAGCTCCCGGTATCGTAAATACACTAAAACAAAAAAGGAGCTTCTTCAAAGAAGAAATGCTCCACTATTATGATGCTTTGGCTAAGGTGGTTTCGGTGGTTGGGTCCAATGAACGAGAAGAGTTTGTAATAACATCTGGTGATAGGAAAACCATTGTAACCATGTTTGGACTAGATAGTTTAGGTGATCATTCAACGGGTGAATTATACCACAGGGAGTTTGACGCGTCGGTAACAAAGGAAATACAGTTGTATGGATTGGAAGGAGATGATAGATTTGCAATCACGGGAAATTCTCCTATAAAAATTCGAATGATTGGTGGTCCGGGCAAAGACCAATTTATAAATACTGGTGATGCATCGAATGCAATCGCTTATGATCTCAAAGCAGAAGATAATACATTTAGTAAGGGTATAAGAAACAGGAGCAGCAATGATCCGATGGTGAATGAATACAGGCGGATGGGATATAAGTTCGACCTCTTTTCCATTACTCCTACTTTAGAATTAGGCGCTAGCCAGGGATTGTTCCTTGGAGCTGCTATGAAAATTACCAAATACGGTTTCAGAAAAGACCCCTACAGCAGCCTGCATTTGCTTTCTTTCACTCATTCTGTAAGTTCTTCATCAATGCACATAAAGTATAATGCAGACTTTATTAAAACATTAGGTAAGACAGATCTACTCATCAGATCAGACTTCTCATGGCCAACATTAAAAACAAATTATTTCGGCACAGGTAATGAAACGAGCATAGATAAGGCCCAGTTCACTGCTGGCTATTATCATGCACGTTATGACCTTGCAAATGCAGCGGTGCTGGCAAGGAATAAACTTGGTCGTTTTACCACCCTTAGTTATGGTCCCAGCTTCCAGTATCTGCAATTAAAGGATGCTGAAAATATAAGCCACCTGGTGCATAGTTATTTACCCCCTGCTAATCATTCGAATGAATACAACAAGAATTATTTTGCAGGTGGTGAAACTAACTTCATGTTAGATACGAGGAATGATAAATGGTTTCCGACTTTAGGTGTAGTATTAAATACTTTTGGACGTGTATTATATGGGTTAAATTCTTCGGCTCCTAATGTTGGATTCACCGGTGGAAATTTTAAGTTTTTCAAAGACCTGTCCTCAACAGGCGCTTTAATGTTGATATCTGATTTTGGCGGAGCTCATACTTTTGGTAATTACCTGTTTGAACAATCTCAGTTTCTAGGATATAAAGATCATCTTAGAGGTTATCGGTTGCAGCGATTTGCCGGGCGTACCTCTGCATATAACAATACTGAATTGCGAATCAGGATTGCAAATCTTAAAACTTACATCATGCCTGCAACTGTGGGAGTTTTTGGTTTTAATGATATTGGGCGGGTATGGGCCGATGGAGAGAAATCCAATAAGTGGCATGACGGCTATGGAGCCGGTATATGGTTGGCACCCATAAATAAGATTCTATTTTCTGCCTTCCTGGCTTTTTCTAATGAAGAGAAGGCTTTACCCTTTGTAAATATTGGTTTTGCCCTTTAAAATAATAATATGAGATTGTTGTTTTTGCTATTTTTTCCATTCTTAGTCAATTCGCAAACTGTTCACCAGGATGATGGAAAGATTCGGTATAAAGGCACAGTCCCATTTAATAAAACACTTAATGGTGATGTGTCCAATGAAATTCAAGCTTCATTTATTTCTGCTATCAAAAATGCAGGCAAATTAATAGAAACTTCAGCTGACGCTAACCGCAAATTTACTGCAATCGGATTATTTCATTTAGCTTCAACAGCAGCGGTAACCAATTTAGCCACCTACTTATTAACCGTAGAAATGGAACCCGATAAATATAAATTTAAGATAGACAGTGTAAGTTTTGTACAGGAGGTACGAGGAGGAGGCAAAACAACAGTTATTAACTCCAAAGAATTTCTCGAAAAGATGGATGAAACAGGAGATACAGCAATTGCAACAGAGAAAGTACTGAATGAGTTTGACATGAACGTTCAGAAGTTATTGGTAATGGCAAATAAAGAATTACAAAAGGCTATTGAAAAATAGTTTACCTGACAATATTATATGGAGGATTCCCCATTTTTCTTAACATAAGCTATCAGCCATGCCAAAACTTCATTGTAGGTAGCCTTCCCTTTAGGTTGGTTATTTAGTTTAAGGTATTTATCGTAAATACCGGATATCCATGGTTCAACAAAATTAGCCTTACGGTGGAAATATGTTTTGAGTTCATTATTATCTCTAGTGACCCTTTGGTGAAGTCCTTTAACTAACTGTAAAGCCACTTCCCTATTATGGCTTCGAAGTAATTCAAAAACAGCATCTCTAAACAATTCATAATAAACCGAGTACCGAAAATATATATCGGTATCTTCCTTACAGGAGAGATAAGCAACAAAGCTTGCCTCATTTTCTTTAGCATACCCAAGTTGATGCCCTATCTCGTGACAGATGATAAAAGGCCGTAAAAACACCGGCACTGTAGTATTTAATTGAGCTTCACCTGTAAATGGATTATAGTACCCCGTAAAACCAAAGTAATGACCTACGCTACTATAAATGGAAGCCTTAATTGATGGATTAGCATATTCCAGAAATGATATTTTTTTTGTAACCTGTTGGTAGGCGTTCACTCCCTTTTCAAACAACCTAGAATTCTGTTTCAATTCATTCCTTTGAAGGGAGTCCATCCTTGCTGCATAATAATTAACTCGTTGTTGTAACAATCCAGCGGTTGAAGTTAGTTCATGGATATTATAAGGTTTTACATCCAATTTTAATTGATAAGCAATCCCTTGTCGATAATAATTCAATCCCCAAAAAACGAGGAAAATGCAATATATTAAAAGCAGCCACCCCAATACTTTTGTCACTTTCAACCAGGTTATATTAATTTTGAAACGTTTATTTCTCAATAATAGAATAAACTTCCATGCTTGTATAAGGAGGCAAATACCCATAAAAAAGTAAAGAAGGTCCCCAACGCTGAATGGGATCCATTTAAGTAACACCCTCCAGAACATTGAAAGGTGAGGGTAAATTCCCTGGGAATAATAAGTTTCTACCCATTGGGAATTCAAAGAAAATAGACGTAAGATTAAGACCAGGAAGAAGAAAATGATAAAGAAATAGTGCCGACGGATCTTATTCAACATGTCTTTATAGGCAGATTTCGTTAAAATCTGTGCTCAAAATACTCTATTTCAGCCTATTTTCTTTACCTTTGCGTCCCGATTTTTCGGTTTCTAAAGAAGAATAATGAGCAACAGGCGGGAATTTGAAATAGCGTTTGTGGGACTTAAGCCTGGTGATCACGAGTTTAATTACAGTGTTAATGACAGGTTCTTTGAGGATTACGGTGAACAGGACTTCAAGAATACAGCAGCTAACGTTAAGCTATTGTTGGAGAAGAACAACAGTTTCATGCGCCTTCGTTTCGAGATAGGCGGGAAAACTGATGTAACCTGTGACCGTTGTAGCAACGAATTGCCTTTACAGTTATTTGAAGAATTTACAGTAACTGTTAAAATGACGGATGAGCCGGAAGTGATGAATGAACAGGAAGAAGATCCTGATGTTTTCTACATCTCACGTGGAGAAAGCCACCTGGATGTTAAAGATTGGATCTACGAGTTTGTAAACCTGAGCATCCCGATGCAGAAAACCTGTGAATACGAAAACATGGATGGTCCTTTTTGTAATCCTGCTGCCAGGGCAATTCTGAAAAACAAACAGGAAGAAGAAAAAAAAGAAAATCCATTGTGGAAAGGTTTAGAGAAATTCAGGGATCTTGATAAAGAAAATTGACAACCAGAACAACTTCCCTCAAGGAAGAGAACTTATAATAATAATTAAATAAACAGAAATTAAATAACTAGTCATGCCAAATCCGAAACGCAGACACTCACAGCAAAGAAGTGCTAAACGCAGAACACATTATAAGGCTGTAGCTGCTACTCTTTCCACTGATAAGTCCACAGGTGAAACCCATGTTCGCCATCGTGCTCATGTTAGTGAAGGAAAACTATATTATAAAGGACAAGTTGTTGCAGAAACATCACCTATCAGGAAGTAAGCAAAAAACTTTTTTGAAGAATCCATTGTTCTGCATGCGCGGGACAATGGATTTTTTATTTTTGATAGACAATGAAGATAGGAATTGATATGATGGGAGGCGATTTTGCTCCCATTGAAGCATTAAAAGGAGTACAGGAATACCTTAAAGAGGAAAAGCAACATACCGTCCTTATAGGCGATGAACAGAAGTTAAAAGAATTGCTTCCAGATTTTGATTTACCGGAAAATTCTTTTTCCATTGTCCATGCACCTGAAGTTATAGATATGCATGAACATCCAACGAAAGCTCTTAAAGAAAAAAGAAGGTCATCAATATCAATTGGTTTCCACTTATTAGCTTCAGAAAAGATAGATGCTTTTATCAGTGCTGGAAACACGGGAGCCATGTTGGTTGGGTCTCTTTTCTCTCTGAAACCAATTGAAGGAGTGCTTAGACCAACCATTTCTACTATCATTCCAAAAGAAAATGGTGAAACAGGTTTATTGCTGGATGTAGGATTAAACTCTGATTGTAAGCCCGAACAACTGAATCAATTTGCTGTAATGGGCAGTGTCTATGCGCAGACTATACTTCGCATAGACAGTCCAAGAGTAGCATTGATCAATATTGGCGAAGAAGAAGGAAAAGGAAATCTGCTCGCACAAGCAACTTACCCCTTATTAAAAGAGAACCGCCATATAAACTTTATTGGAAATATTGAGGGAAGAGACCTGTTGATGGATAAAGCAGATGTTATGATTTGCGATGGTTTCACCGGTAATATCCTGCTTAAAATGGCTGAGAGTATTTATGAAATAACAAGTCGAAAAGAAATCAGGCATGAGTATTTTGAACTTTTCAACTTTGAAAATTACGGGGGCACTCCCGTGCTTGGAATATCAAAACCTGTGATTATCGGCCATGGAATATCAAAAGCGACTGCTTTTAAAAACATGATCCTCTTATCTCAAAAGATGATCGAAAGAGATGTCATGACAAAGCTCCAGGCTGAATTGGTTGATTAACGTTAGCTTTTACTCATATCTTGTCTATTTGCAATTATTCACTGTAGATTAATGGCATAAGATTTTAAGCTAATTCAAAAAAAGATTAGCTATGCCGAATTGGTTGAGGGCGTTAATCGCCGGATATGGAGCAAAAAAATTGGGAGGTGGTTGTTTTAGTACTATAATCATTTTCCTTTTACTATATTGGTTATTGGGGCCACATGGATGTGGGGCATTCCGTTAGCAGATAATTTGTTGCTACATAAGAAATTACCATCTAATAAATCTTAGAAAGTTCTGAAATTTTAGGATATTAATTTTTGGCAGCGACAGTCTACCCCCTTATTTTTGCACTCCCAAATTAAACGGGTTGATCTCGTAGCTCAGTTGGTAGAGCAATACACTTTTAATGTATGGGCCCTGGGTTCGAGTCCCAGCGGGATCACTGAAGCCTCCTCACCGGAGGCTTTTTTAGTGCAGTTTGTTTCTACATCCACCAAATCAACTCCGATTAACTTTCTTATTCCCTTTCGGGATCATTATTCAGAAGTAACTAAAATCCAAAAATGATCTAAAAGTTACTCGTATTAGTATATCTCCAGACTAAGTATTGATCTTATATAGCGTTACCATAGAGTTTCCTAAGAGATACAACGGCTTTACAACGGCTTTACCCCCTGCTAAAGCCGTTCTAAAGCCCAACATACCCTATACAAACTGTATTTCAGATCAATGGCAAGAGAATAGAAAAACATATATAATGTCTATGTATATACTATAAATCAAAAGCAAAAAACTAATTTGAAGCAAACGTCACCACCGCAGATCCTGGAAGTGTATATGTAAAAGCAGCAGATGTAATATTTATTGTACTTTCAGAAGAAAGACTCTTTGTAATAGATGTGATGTGAGGTGTTACAGAAGAAGGAACTGTTGTACCGTTTAAAGTGAACTTAATGTCCTTTGATGAAGTAGAAGTATTAATAGCCACAATCACCATCTTTCCATTTCCTTTATAAGCGCTTATAAATACATCCGTGTATGGACTTGTTGCACTAACACGTTGATAACCCTTGCGTATGTATTTTGTAAACTGTGCCATTACGTATCCTCTCTTAGTTATATTGCTGCTTTCATCAACAGGGCCATAGAATCTTTTCATATACCACCAGATGTAAGCATTGTAATTAGCTACAGCCAGGCAATCATGAATCTCCTTTGCTGTAGCCAGAACAGAAGCCCACGTGGTGAGTGTATCCAGGTGCTCTGTCATCCATACCTCCTTTCCCTTATTGATAGCATTGTCATACTTCCGCAGCCCGCTGCCATAGATATGTCCTCCTATTATGCCTACTTTCGGAGCTGCTGCTGCATCATTCAGTATGACATCTGTAAACGACTGGTTGAAATTGAAAGATTCGGCTGCCATTAATTTAGTATTCCCAAAATCAAATGAATTTGCCTTAATAAAATCGGTCATTTCCTGTGCTGTCCAATCACAGGATTCATATCCTACCTGAATATCTGGTTCGTTTTGTATAGAAAGTGCATATAGTTCAGCTCCACTGTTTTTCATATAGTCTGCAAAGCTTTTCAGGTAGGCTGCATACGCACCATAAGAAGCTATACTCAATTTCCCTCCGGTGGTGTTATTATTTGTCTTCATAAAAGCTGGTGGTGACCACGGTGTAGCCATCACTATAGCTCCATAAGACTTTGCGCGAAGGGCATTATAAAGCTCTTGTCCCCATTGACTGCTGCCATATGGATTCACCCTGATCCGAAGGATGCTTAACCCGAGTTGGTTATCGGTGCTGTTTCCAAATAGAGTGTTCACATCTGCATCTGTTAGATCTGGACGGAAAACTGTGGCACCGCCAAATCCCTGGATAGTCTGTTGCGTAGCGTTCAAGTCAACCTGTGACTCGGGTACTACTATAGGTGCAGGTGGAGTATTATCACCGCCAGGCTTGGAACATGAAGTTAACAGAACAGCTAACGCCAAAGCGGATAGAATAATATTCATTTTTAGTTGATTCAAGCGGGATTATGCAGATGAATGTTTAACAATTGTTCGGTGAAGACGAATATACAGGAATGAATTTGCAGAATTCATGATGTGAGTCCGCTTATGAATTGTTTAGGTAAGGAGATATGATTTATGACAGGTATCGGTCATGTATCCTTACACTAAAGCTACAGGAGTATATTTATGGCTTGTCATCATCATCAATCTTTAGGATACCTTAGCTCTTATAATACAATTGAATACTATCATTCTATTTCCAGAGTCTTCTTCAATTTTATATCTGTTGAAGAATTTCCTATCCAGATTTCAAATTGCCCTGGTTCCACTACCCAATTCATGTTCTTATCAATTAGAGAGAGGTCTGCGGGGCTAAGTTGAAATTTAATTGTCTTCTTTTCACCTGGTTGCAACGTCACTCTTTCAAATCCTCTGAGCTGGTATTCATATGTTGTGACACTACTTAGAACATCTTTCACATACAATTGTACTACTTCATCACCCAGCCTTTTTCCCGTGTTTACAACGTCCACAGAAACATCAATATTCGCTTGTGAATTGGCTTTTTCAGGATTTACAATAAGATTACTGTATTGAAAAGTTGTGTAGCTTAACCCATATCCAAACGGGTATAATGGGCCATTTACACTGGTTTTACCTGAACCATTTGGATCAGCAGTTGTGGATTGTGATGCCTGGGATCCAGGTTTGTAAGGAAAATTAAATTCAATTTGTCCTACAGTTTTAGGGTAGGTAATAGTGAGCCTACCACCAGGATTATATTGTCCAAATAGGGCTTCCGCAATGGCTGTTCCTCCCTGAGGTCCAGGAAAGCCTGCTCCCAGGATTGCCGGCAGGTAACGATCAGCCCAATTGATGGTCAGTGGCTGCCCGTTAATTAAAACCATGATCACCGGTTTGCCTGTTGCATATAATGCTTCAATCAATTGTTGCTGTCGGCCTGGTAAATCAAGAGAAGTGCGGGATAAACTTTCTCCAACCGTTTTCTCATCCTCTCCTACTACAGCTATAATCACATCAGAATTGGATGCCGCAGCAACAGCCCTATTGATACTATCTTTTTCTCCTGTACTTAAGGGAGTTTGAATAATTTCAGTTTCAGGCCAGTCCCGGTTTGTCACATTGCAACCCTTTTCATATAAGACATTCACCTTCTTGCCGGCCATTTTTCTTATTCCCTCTAGAACACTGATTAGTGGATTATTGTTAGGACCATAGCGGCTTACAGCATAACTCGCATCAGCAGCCAGTGGACCAGTAACCAGGATATTTTTAATACTGTTTAAGCTTAAAGGAAGTATGGCGTTTGCGTTTTTCAACAGCACCAGCGACTCCCTGTTCAACTGTAATTCAACAGAATCATCTGTAGCTGTGTGTACCATCTTATCTGCTAACTTCGGATCAGCAACTAAAGGCGTGTCAAACAAGCCTAAGGCAAATTTCACTCTTAACACATCTCTGACCCTTTCATCAACAGTTGAAATAGATAGTTTACCCTCCTTCACTAGTTCCCGCACATTGTTTATGTACACTTCCGGCATGCGAAAGTTCGTCCATACATTTAAGCCTGCTTCTACTGCCTGGCGTGTTCCGTCTTTGAAATCTTCTGCTACATGATGCTTTTCTGATAAAAACTCAACGGCCCTGCTATCCGACACAACATAGCCATTGAATCCAAACTTTTGTCTTAGTAATTCTGTCAGAAAATAATGACTGCCGGTAATGGGTTCACCATTCCAATCATTGTAACTGCTCATTATTCCGAAAGGATGCGCTTCCTGGATAACTCTCCTGAAAGGATACAGGTATAATTCGTGCATCTCCCTTGGTGTAACATGTGGGTCTGTTCTGGCGTTTCCATCACGACCACCTTTTGGAACACTATACACTGCAAAATGTTTCAATGTAGAACCAACGCCCTGGCTTTGTACTCCAAGGCACATCTGCTTCCCTAATTCTGCTATTAAAAAGGGATCTTCCCCATAACATTCCACTACCCTGCCCCAACGTTGGTCCCTTGCTGGATCCAGGATAGGAGTATAAATATTTGTATATCCCAGGAGCCTGGCTTCTCTTCCAACAATTTCTCCGGAGCGTCTGACCAACGCTTTATCCCATGTGGAACCAATGGAAATAGGTGCTGGTAAAGGCGTCGCTCTGTCATGTGTCAATCCATGAATGCCTTCATTGGTCATATCAACAGGTATGCCTAACCTCGTTTCTTCTATAAACCATTTCTGGATGATATTGATCGCCTCTGCATGTTTGCTATAAGGGAATGAAAACTGAGTCTTTAACTTATTGCTGCTCAACTCTTCATCTATGTTGGCTATACCATCTTTCCATACTTCATTCTTCCAGTTAGCACCAGGCATTTCATCCTTCAACACTCTTCCATATCCATAAAGAGTAGCCATCTGGCAACTTTTTTCATTAAGGTTCATCTGGCCAAGTAAATTCTCCACACGCTTGTCAATGGGCTGTGAAGGATTTTCATAAACGTCCATTGCACCATTTTTATTAAAGTCGATCCAGCCCTTGTGGTAAATATTTTTTGATTGTCCAAATGCACTGCAGATTGCAACAGAAAACGTAATAGCAAGAAATTTTCTCATCGGGAATGTTCTATTTAAAATTTTGTATTATAAGAACCTTATTTCTTTAAAAAGTCTTCTCTTAAGGGATTGAAAACATCAATCAGAACTCCAGCTTCCATACATACACAGCCGTGTAGCTCATGAGGGGGAACAAAATAACCATCTCCTTTCTTCAACAGCTTCTTTTCGTTGCCAATGGTTAATTCAAAACTACCACTCTCCACATAACTCACCTGTGTATGTAAGTGCTCATGCAAAGTGCCTACGGCACCCTTTTCGAATTTTACCTTAACCATCATAAGGGCATGATTAAAACCATAAACCTGCCGTTCAATTCCCTTACCTGCAGGTTCCCATTGAATTTGCTCACTTAACTGGAATAATGCGCTGTTTAAAGCTGTGTTCATTTGTTACTTATTAATGTCCAATGTTAATTTACTCGGATTTAATCCAATCATAAGATTCTTTGAAGTAACCTTCCTTTATTAATTGTGGCCGAAGTTAAAGTCTATCTGTTGATGATAGGTAAATCTAATCAGCAGTTTACTGGCAGAATTATTCGTCTCTATACCAGATTGTGGTATTATGACTTACTATCATCATACTATATGATATATCGGCTCTTGTAAATTTTTTATCTCACTCATCCAAGTGACAAAAATCACCGGTATCATAAAGATCCTTGTCAAAATACTTGCAAAAGATAAATGTGTATTTTACATTTATAAGTAAATTCAATTATTGATTGCTTGTTGCTTTTTCCAGTCTCCGGGAAAACCACCCAGGTAAGTCTACAGTTTCAATTTATATGACCCAATATTCAGGACAGAGACATATTTTAGTTGCAGTAGATTGTATCATCTTCGGCTTTGACGGAGTCGACTTAAAAGTTCTTTTGATCAAAAGAGGCTTTGAACCGGAAATGGGAAAATGGAGTCTTATGGGGGGATTCTTAAGATCAACCGAAACACTCGACCAGGCAGCGAACAGGGTATTGAACGAACTCACCGGACTTGAGGATGTGTATTTGGAACAACTACACACCTATAGTGATCTCACAAGGGACCCTGAAGAACGCACTATTTCAGTAGCCTATTTTGCTTTAATAGATATACACCGTTACGAAAAACAACTGAGTGAGAATTATCATGCCGAATGGTTCTCATTAAAAGAGAAACCGAAGCTGATTTTTGATCATGATGAAATGGTGCTCAAAGCACAAAAGCGATTGAGATATAAGGCAGCCCTCCACCCTATACTGTTCGAATTACTTCCTTTAAAATTTACTATTCCGCAGTTACAAAACATGTATGAGGAAGTGTATGCAACCACATTTGACAGCAGGAATTTTACACGGAAGCTACTCTCAACCGGGTTGCTGGTGAGACAGTCTGTTAAGGACAAGTCCGGATCCAGGAAAGGTGCCTACTACTACAAATTGGATCAACGAAAATATAAAGTGAAACAAGATGCCTTTTTGAATCTTGTACCAAAACCAGAGAAGTTTTTTTAAAGAAACTTAGTATTCGTACTAAAACACCTGTACCTGGTAAAAATTTAATAAGGATACAATAACAAAATTAAAAGTTCGTCTCTCATATATAGCAATCATAAAGCCCGCAGTTTCTACTGCGGGCTAGTTTTATTTTGGTCAGTTTACCAGGTAATTTCAAGAAGTGTTACCGCTTGCCTGGGAAGGACTACACGTCGGGCAACTTCTGAGGTTTTCAACTTCAGTTTTTGGCCATTGATTTGTTTAAGTTTACCTGCATCTTCAAGTTTCCTGTATTGCTCACTACTGACCTGCTGGGGTGATCCCATCTGTTTCCATACAGTATATGAATTACTATGCTCCTGGTCTATACGGTATTCCTTTATTGTAACTTTTTTGGAAGGAATATTACTGATGACTAATTGAACCGCAGTAGGAGTTCCTGGCAGATCATCATCATAATAATTCCAGAGCATGACACTAGCTTTTTTTTCAGATACTGATGCAATAGCATGAACATCCTGAAGAGAATCATGAACTCCTTTAGTCAAAAGAGACTGTAAAGGAATTTCCTTACTATTTTCAACCTTTAACCTGCTGCCCTGCATTTTTCCAAAAAGCCTGAATACATTAAGCACGGGTTTATCAACTCCATTGGTAGCAAGGTCGCGGAAGCCAGCAAACCATGGCTGATCTTCAAACTCAAACGACCAGCTGACTGCTCCTATAAGGTTGACACCCGCCTGTTGTGCAAGATCATATAACCGGGAGTAAGAAGCAGCAGTATAACTGGAATACATGGTACCATTCCGGTAAGCATTTTGGGGATTGTAATTGACTGAACAAGCAGCACAACCTTCCGGATCGCACTCCCCTATCATTACAGGTAAATTTTTGAAAGGTGAAGCAGCTACTGTTTTGAACCCATTATATACATCCTGCAATTGAACACTCATGTCCATTCTTACATGATCGTTAATGAACTTAGGATTGCCTTTGGCGTGAAAAGTAATATAATCCACTGGAACTCCCTTTCGCCCTGTCGCATAGTTAACTCCTGTATCACAATGCTGAAGAAATCTCTTCAGGTAATTATTTGCTTTACCGGAACGCGGACTCGTAGTTGTAGGTCCACCAATCCTCGCTTGTGGCAAAGCACGTTTGAGTCCATCAGCTGCAAAATCATAAAGCTTTAAATACTCTTCCTGGGTACCCTGCCAATAACCTATATCCGGTTCATTCCACACCTCCCACCACCAACTTTTTACTTCTTCAGCTCCATAACGTTCAACACAATGTTTTACCCATTGATAAACGAGTTCCCTCCATTTATTGTAATCCTTTGGAGGGTATGCCCAACCTGTATAAATCTCGTTATATTTAGCTGCTGGTGACCAATGATGCTGGTAGGGCTCTGGTTTTACAGATAAAGCTTTCGGCATGAATCCTATCTCTGCTATTGGCTTCATACCTCTCTTTACAAATGCATCAAAAATGGAATCAACTATTTTCCAACTGTATACAGGTTTGCCATTTTCATCTTCAGTATAAACGTTTGTTGAACCCCATTTCAACGCAGGTGTACCATCTCCTGTAGTAAGAAGATTATGTGTGCGAACATATAGCGGTTCTCGGCTTAATTGAGAAAGCTCTGTAAGAAGCTTACTCCCATCTTTCCTGGTAGTAAAATTCGGTTCATCATACCCAAAGTAAGACCAGATGGGCTTCATTGGTCCAATTGGTTTCGATAAGTCAACCTTGATCTGCTGAATTTCCTGAGCATAACTCCTGTTTATTTCCAGGAAGTATATGGAGCAGCAAAAAGCAAATATTAATAAGATCCTGTTCATATAGGAATACGCCTGGATTAGAAACAAAGTTTTTGCAACTCACCCTAACCCAGGCATTATGAGTTTATTTATTGATAATGATCTTATACCTGGTTTCTGTGTGATATTGTTGCCCTGGCTTCAAGACGGTTGATGGGAAGTTAGTCCTGTTAGGTGAATCGGGGAAGTGCTGAGTTTCTAAACATAAGCCAGTGTGTTGGTTAATTGGTTTACCATCACTGGTCTTTAACTTACCATCCAGAAAATTGCCCGAATAGAATTGGAGTCCTGGTTCTGTAGTGTATACTTCCAGTTTCCTGCCTGTTGTAGAATCGGATAAGTATGCAACCAACTGCATGCCGTTGCCTTTCCTGTTTAACACCCAGTTATGATCGTAACCACCTTTTACAGAATCAATTCTTTCGCCGATCTTATGAGGAGATGTAAAATCAAATGGCGTCCCTTTTACCGGCTTTAATTCACCTGTTGGGATTAAGGTTAAATCAACAGGAGTGAATTTATCAGCATCAATCCATAATTCATGATTGAGGATAGTATTAGTTACATTCCCTGTCAGGTTAAAATAGCTATGATTAGTAAGGTTTACAGGTGTAGCCTTGTCGGTAGAAGCATCATATACAAACTCCAGTTCATCATTATCAGTCAAAGTATATTTCACTGTTACTTGAAGGTTTCCAGGATAGCCTTCTTCACCATCCTTACTCAGGTACTTTAATGTCAGTGATGGTTCTGCAGCATTAACAGGTACAACATCCCAAACTACTTTATCAAAACCTTTGTTACCACCATGTAAGTGATTGGGACCATTGTTCTTTGCGAGGTTGTACATTTTACCATCTAAAGTAAACTGTCCTTTAGCAATCCTGTTACCATAGCGACCAATAGTAGCTCCGAAATATGGAGGGGGTGTCAAATAGCCGTTCAGGCTATCAAAACCGAGTACTATACTACTCTTGTTGCCATTCTTCTCAGGAGTGATCCAGGAAGTAACTGTACCACCATAGTTAGTGATCTTTACCTGGATTCCATTCTTATTAGTTAAAGTAAACAATTGTACCTTTTTCCCATCTCTCTCACCCCAATCTGCCGACACAATTCCTTTCCGGGGTGCTTTGGTGGAATCTTCTTTAGTTTCGGCTTTACTGCCCGTGTTTGCTCCACAGCTCATAATAAATAAGCTGAGGCAAACTGCTGATACTGTTAGTTTTTTTTGCATTCTTCTTTTATTTGTAAGGTTTATATGCGCTTCTGTATTTGTGCACAGTAAAAAGGTTTATAAATGATAACTTACTTTAATTATTTAAAACAGGCCACCCCTCATTATCCCAATTCATTTGTTTAATAATCAGTTTTGAGCGGCCTCTATCCTTTGCATCATAACCATGATAAATAAGGTAGTCTTTACCTTCAAAGGTGTAGGCTGAATTATGACCGGCACCTAACCATTCTTTTCCATCTCCCTGGACGATGAGTGTTCCGCCATTATCTGATAATTTCAATCCATTCTTATCAAGGTATGGACCAGTGACTTTATCACTTCTTCCGACTACTACTTTATAATCACTTCTTTCTCCACGGCAGCAATAATCCCAGGAAACAAACAAATAGTACTTATTGTTCTTTTTAAAGATGAAAGGTCCTTCTATAGCTGCATTGCCGGCAGATGTATCAGGTAAGCGGAATTCTCTCGGTCTTCTTGCAATTGTATACCATTGTTCCGGCTGTGCTATTGAAGCAAAATCGGGATTGAGTTTTACTAATTTCATTCCTTCCCAGAAAGATCCGAAGGCGAGCCAGGGCGTATTGTTTTCATCAATTACCAGGTTAGGATCAATGGCGTTCCACATATCTCTGCCGGGAACAGATTGAATTACCTTCCCTTTATCCTCCCATTTAAATTCTGAAGAAGCACTGTCTAATGTCTTATTGGTAGCAAGCCCGATACATGAAGTATTCTTTCCAAATGCAGAAACAGCATAATACAGGTAATAAGTCCCGTTGTGATAACTGATATCAGGTGCCCACATGCTCATCCCCCTGTAATTAGGTAAAGAAGATCTGACCCATTCAGGTGTCTTAGAGAAGACTGGCATTTCCTTTCTCCAGTTTTTCATATCAGTTGATGAAAACACTGATACTCCATTGCCGGTACAGAATAGGTAATATTTATTTCCCTGTTTAATCATTACGGGGTCATGAACGGAAGTTTCTCTTGTAGGTGTAATGGTTCCAACAGGAGGAGGAGTAAATCGCCTGCGGCTGGTATCAAACCCCGAAGGTTGTTGGGCCCTAAACGTTCCAGGCAGGAGAACAAACAAGAAGATCAAAAACTTATTCATGCCATCTCATTTAACCAGTTAATCTTTCTACTGGAGCTTAATCTTCAGCACACTTACTGAATATGGGGCCAGCGAAAGGGAAACACTGCGACCATTCACATTCAATTTCTGTTCAACAGGCTTCACCTTAATCGGATCTGTTAGAGAATTCACATCATCAAGACGATCGCTTTTCAAAACAGTAAGTATTGCAGCCGGGTTAATAGTGCGGGAACCATCTATTTGAATTTCCCTCACCTGCTCTTTATCATCTGTATTTACAACTTTAATTATTAGTTCATTTGTTGGCCTGTTAATTACAGCAGAAGCATAACAACTATCCTGGCCCGCAATTACTGAATTATTTTCTAACACGGGAACAACGTTCGTACCCTTATAATTAGAAAATAACTTTTGAACATAATAATCAGGCGTACCATAAGAATTCAGGTTGTCAAACCAGATAAGATTAGGTGTCCATTGCCAACCTTCCGTATGCGCAAATAACGGTGCATAGGAAGCCATGTTCACAACATCTGCGTTTCTTTCCAGGCCGGTCATAAATGCAGCTTCTGATAAGGCACACTTCCAATTATTCTTGTTATCAGGACTAACAGTCTGAACACTCTGTGCAGCATATTCCCCGGCGAATATTTTGGGACCATTCCTATCATAATTGTCATACCTGTGTGCATTTTGCGTAAACCATTCAGGAGAACGGTAGTAATGTTCATCGAGGATATCTGCCTTTAACTTACGGAGTGTGTCATTGAGAAAATTAAATCTTTCGTCATCAGGATCAGGACCAACACTGTTTACCATCCGTATATTTGGATATTTTGCTTTAATGGCCTTAGTGAAAATAAGATATCGTTCTATGTACTGAGGCCCCCACTGTTCATTTCCAACACCAAGCATTTTGAGATTAAATGGTTTCGGATGACCCATCTTACTTCTCAGGTTTCCCCACTTTGTTTGGGTACTTCCATTTGCAAATTCTATCAGGTCTAATGCATCCTGTATGTATGGATCAATCTCATTCGTAGGTACTACTTCTGCAGTATTAAACTGGCACGCCATACCACAATTAAGAATCGGTAACGGTTCCGCTCCTATATCTTCTGCCATTTGGAAGTATTCATAGAAACCAAGCCCAAAGGTTTGGTAGTAATCAGGCGTTGGACGGTGACGAAATTCTGTGTTCCATCTATTGATGATTTGTTTACGATTATCAATATCTCCAACGGTTTTCTTCCACTGGTACCTTGTGGCTAATTCACGTCCTTCCACTATGCATCCCCCGGGAAAACGAAGGAAACCGGGTTTCAGGTCAGCAAGAAGTTGAACAAGATCGGCACGCAGTCCGCCCGGCCGGTTCTTCCAGGTATCCATTGGAAATAAAGAGATCATGTCCATATCCACAGATCCCTTGCCCTGCAACCATATATTCAAACGGCTTTTTGGATCAGTGGCAGAGGAAGAAAAGCTTACGTGGTATTTCTTCCACTCTTCTCCTTTTGGAACGAGTGTAGCTCCCCCTATCTTTTCTCCTTTACTGTTTACCAATTCGATATTCAGTGAAACATTACTACCTTTTGTTTGTCTTGCCAGTACACTGAAATCATATTGATTACCTGATTTTATTCCCATTCCCCTGAATCCTTCATTAGAAATACCGAAGGTGCCTTTGCTTACACTTGCACGAACGAATCGCGGATTGGAATCATGTGATCCCGAACGGTTTATCACCAGCACGGATCCATTGCCTCCTTCTTTCCTTATCTCCCTCCAACCCATTAGCGGTGCAGCAAATTCAAATGAACGGTTCTTGACTAATTCAGCATATACTCCGCCATCAGCGGCCAGGTTAATATCTTCAAAGAAAATACCCCACATGGTGGGCTGCACAGTTGCTTTCACCACATCTGGTTTCACAACGTATGTCTTCTGGCTAAATACTGATAAAGGACTACTTATGAGCAAGGCTATGGTTATTCTTAACAGCAATTGTTTTCTCATCTTGTATTTACAGCTATTTACTTTGAGTTTTTTGATCAACGGCTTCATTCGCCACTATGTCAACATCTTTCACCTGTTCGGGAAACCAGGTCATCATTTCAGATTTACCCCTGTTTGCCCAGGCGTAGTATGGAATAAAGGTTACCTTTTGTTTTACAGTCGTTATGTTTACACCTGCCGGATCAATCTGGATTACCGGCAGATCAGCATTTAATACTGTTACTCCATTTAATAAATTGGATTGGAAAGAAGAAGTAAAAGAAGCATTTTGAGGTACAAGGATGTTACTTGCTTTTCCCTGGTTATCGACACCTTCGGCACAGTAAACAATAGGGCCTCTTTGCAATGCCACTTTACCTATGTCATCTTTAAGATTGAGATTTGCCTTAATTCTTTTTACATCCATAGGTAATGACAGTTCAACAACATCTCCTTTCTTCCATGACCTGCTCAATACAGCATAACCTTTATCCATTGAATAGCTTACGCTTTGTCCATTCACTGTAATGGCTATGTTGCCGTTTGAGTTATTTTCAAATGTGTAGAGATCTGAGGCAATCGCTTCATTTCTCGCCCACCCGGGAATACGGATCTTCAGATTAAAGGCAGTCGTGTTCTTTGGAGTTAACGTAAACTTCAACTGTCCATCCCAGGGGTAGTTATTTTGCTGAAGTATGGCAACCGCTTTACCATTAATAGCCAGGTTCGTGTTACTGGACATAAAGAGGTTTACCAGGAGATCATTGTTATTTACTGCATACACATAACCCGGTACGGAAGGCAGTAGTCTAACAAGATTTGTCGGGCAGCAGGAACATTCAAACCATCCGGCACGTTCTCTTTCCAGGCTGTTGTGAGAGAATGAATTTTTTACCTGCATCGCATTACTGTAGAAAAATGAACTTCCATCTAATCCGATACCGGAGAGCAATCCATTATAAAGACTCTTCTCCAGTACATCAATATATTTTGATTCACCATGAAGGAGGAACATCCTGTAATTCCAGAACACATTGGCAATAGCAGCACACGTTTCATTATATGCAGTGGTATTTGGCAATTCGTAATTATCACCAAAGCGCTCACCGGAAGGTACCGCACCTACTCCTCCATTCACATAAAGTTTTTTAGAAACAAGATTCTGCCATATCCGGTCTATTGCTCCGAGGTAAGCAGTATCACCTGTTAATGCTGCAACATCAGCCACACCTGAATAGAGATAACCTGCGCGGACAGCATGTCCTTCTGCTTCACTTTGTTGGACTACAGGTTTGTCATCCTGCCAATATGAACCGTTCTTGAAAGGATCACGATTTTTCGGATCATATCCTTTATAATGGCCTCTTTCATTAATGAAATCCTTTGCCGTTTCCAGGTATTCTTTCTTTCCCGTAATGCGGTAAAGCTTAACTAATCCCATTTCTACAATCTCATGTCCTGGGGCTACATGTCGCTTACCTGGCCCGAAAACTGAACAAACAAGATCTGCGTTTTTGAGAGCTATATTCAGCAAAGTCTTTTTACCGGTTGCATAATAATGCGCAGCAGCTGCTTCGTAAAGGTGACCTGCATTATATAGCTCATGGCTCATATCTCTTTCATGTGACCATCTTTCGAGTCCTGCCCAGGGGTGCGGATGCAAAGGATCAATTGTGCGGTTAGTATATAAATAGCCATCGGGTTCCTGTGCATTGCCGATCTTCCGAATTAAGGTATCTATGTACGCATCCATCTTTGGATCAGGAAACAGGCTTAAAGAATAGGATGCACCTTCTATAGTTTTGTAAATATCCGTATCATCAAAGGGGAAGGTGGTACAGAATTTTCCAGTATGGTCTGCAGCGTTCTCGAAGTTCTTTACACGACCGGTGCTTTCACATCTTTTAAAAGAAGCCGGAATCGTTACTGTGTGGTTTGTCTTTAACCTGGGTAACCAGAAATTATCTGCCAGCTTAACTGCGGTAAAGTTTACCCCCTGGATTTGATAATCTTTATTCTGTGCCCAAAGCACTGTCGATAATAGAACAGAACACGAAAGAATAAGTTTTTTCATCATTCAGACTTTATAGGATACCCGGCTTGCAATATACATCCCCAAAATTCTTATTTGATTGACAAACCAACATTTCCAACAGGCACAGTATATAATTTACTATTCACCTCTCTAAGTTTTTCAATTGGCATCTTAATCACTTTCCTGTCATAGGTCATCAAGCCATTTACCTCCACTTCAACGTCGCTGGTTTGAGTGTAAACGGCAGCAGACAATCCCTTCCGAATAAAAGGCAGCATTTGGTCTATGTAGGAAGAATAAGTTCTAAACAATGTATCTGCATTTTGGAAGCTGCGATAACCCCAGTTATTCCGACCCTGCCAGGTATGTCCTTCCAAAGGCAAACCAAGACCACCAAACTCTCCCAGCACAATGGCTTGTTTACTTCCAAAAATGGATGCTTTCGGCATGGCAGGTGCGGGATAATTATGCAGGTCTATTATGTGGCCTACTTCGTGGAAATTGCCACCACTGGCGCTATTCACTAAACGTGAAGGGTCCTTTTTCATTGTCCATTCTGTGATTTCAGCCGTCTTAAATTGTCCCCATGCTTCATTAAATGGCACCCAAATGACAATAGATGGGAAATTAATGAGGCTCTCCATAATGGCATTCCATTCACGACGGTATATAGCTTCTGATTCAGCAGTACGGTCCATATCATTTCCTCCTTCCACTGCCGGCCGATTATTCCAGCGGGCACCCAGGTCGCCACTAGGCATGTCTTGCCATACCAGCATACCAACTTTATCACAGTGTTCATACCAGATAGCGGGTTCCACCTTCACGTGTTTCCTGATCATGTTAAAGCCCATTGCTTTCACCTGGTCAATGTCATAAAACAAAGCTTCTTCTGTAGGAGCTGTATATAATCCGTCAGGCCACCATCCCTGGTCCAGGGGACCATATTGGAAGAGAAATTTGTTATTAAGTAAGATACGTTTCACTCCATTAGCATCTGGTTCTACTGATATTTTGCGCATAGCAAAATAGCTTTTCACTTCATCCAGTGGTTTTCCGTTACGTAAAATGGAAACCTTCAGATCATACACATACGGATATTCAGGGCTCCACAATTTTGGCTGATTGATTGTTAACGCAGTTTCTGATCCGGAGGTCAAAGATTGTTCGGCAATCTTCTTTTCACCATCCCAGGCAGATATCTCTATCTTGTCTCCTGCTTTAAAATTTTCGGTGTTTACCTGTACTTTCAATTGGCTCTTATCTACATCAGGCACCTGGATAGTGGATGCAATATGAGTAGCGGGTACAGTTTCCATCCACACTGTTTGCCATATGCCGGTAACAGGCGTATACCAAATTCCATTAGGTCTCTTTACCTGCTTGCCTCTTGGCTGAGGACCATCATCTGTCGGATCCCATACTCTTACCTCCAGTTGCTGTTGTTTTGCTTTAGTTAGTGCACTGGTGATATCAAATGAGAAAGGATCATAGCCTCCTTCATGTGATCCTACTTTTTTCCCATTGACGTATACTTCGGTCTGCCAGTCAACAGCTCCAAAATGAAGGAGAACTTCTTTGCCTTTCAGGCTAGAAGGAACGGTGAAGGTTGTTTTATACCACAAGACACTGTCCTTTCCAACTGTTTTACCAACACCTGATAGGGCAGATTCAATAGCATAAGGAACTAATATTTTATCAGTATAGGTTGAGGGTTTTGCTTCTGACCTGGCAATTATGTTGTACGACCACAAACCATTCAGGTTCTTCCATTCACTTCTCACCATCTGTGGACGAGGGTAAGCAGGTAAGGGGTTAGAAGGATTTACTTTTGAAGCCCATGTAGTAGTGATCCTGTCTCCTGCAATCTTCCAGTCTGTTTGCGACTGGGCAAGGTTCATTATCGGTAAAAGAAAGGATAAGAATAATAATTTTTTCACCTGTTTATCTCTTAATAGCGTTTTGTAATAAATCTATAGGTATTGTGGTAAGCATTATGCCCCCACAATACCTATAGCAATTGGTAATTCTTTATTTCAGTGCGATCTTAACCGGCACCGTATACAAATATTCTGATACACCCAGTGCCTTCACTCCTATGCGTGCAAACAGGTAATCACTGTTGGCCAACGCTGCCGGAATAGCAAGGCTAAGGCTTATAGGTTGAGTCAGATCTGTAATAGCAGATGCGGCTTTAGATACATTCCCATCATTATAGTTCTGATCTGTTAGCTGTGTACGGCCAACATATAACTTCACCAATTCCAGTCCTTTCGTGGTATTCACTTTCTGGATGTTAAACGTGGCATTGATGTTTGTTCCGCTTTTAGTGACGCTTGAATTAGTGATAATGAAATAAGGATCCATTGGCACTTCCACATCAGCACTGCCACTTACATGAACCGGAATAGTATCTGTGATATCAGCCCATGGACCATTACCCTTCAACCTGGTGAGTTTATAATCACCATCGAAGACTTCAGCGGTAAAGGTTCCTTCCTGTGTGACATATACCGGGATCTTGGTAAACAGCTGGTAGCCACTTTGCCAAAGTTCCAATTGCACTCCATTTGAACGGATACTTAGCGGAGTTTTATTGTAAACTATACGTCCTGTTATTTTAGATGTCGGCGCTTTATAGTTATCCTTTTTACAACCGGCCAGCACAATTGCCAGCAAGCAGCCAACCATTAATATTTTATTTTTCATATTACTCATTAAAAATGTTATTGGAAAGGATTACGGGTGATTAATGGGTTATTATCAATCACATACTGAGGTATGAATGAATAATAGTTCTGTACCTGGAAGTTCCGCGGAGCTAAGAATCTCGGCGCTTTCAGTTTTACAAATACATACTTACCATCTTTTGTTGGATCAGAAGGATTTATGACTCTATAAGGATAAAGAGCATTCATTACAGCTGTTGGACTGGAAGCATTCCCATTCCATACCTGGTCTGCAATTCTCCAGCGCTTTAAATCCCAAACTCTATGATCTTCAAAAGCCAGTTCCACCCTTCTCTCATTCCTGATCTTGTTGATATCAATGGTTGTAAGGCTATTTGCCGGGAATCCAGCCCGCTCTCTTAATTTATTTACCATCGTCAGGGCAGTAGATGTCTGTCCTAATTCAAAGGCAGCTTCTGCAGCATTCAGGTAAATCTCACCGAGACGGAACCACACCCACCACACATCGCTCTGAATACCCCGCGTACTGGTAAGCGGTCCATCATCTATATACTTGTGCATGTAAAATCCTGTATTGGATACTTCCTGTATGGAACGATGAGGTCCGGAAGCACCGATCAACAATTTACCATCATTATAAGTAGAACCTAATGTACTTCCTTCAACTGTATTGTATCCACTACCTGTCCAAACCATAACACCTGCCTGCATTTCAACAGTTAGTCCTTTAAATACACTATTAGGATATAACACTGTTCCTGCGAGGCGGCCGTCTTTGTTGGCGAAGATGTCTTCAGGTTTATTATAATAAATATAATCTGTGTTGGCAGCATTCCTGGTTTTCAATGTTCCGTCTGAACCGTCCAGGTAATCAAAAGCCTCAACCAGGTTAAGAGTTGGTGTGACAGCTGAAGAACCGAGGTTATCTTCTCTTAAGCTCCTGGCTATGTTATCATAACTAAACCAATGACGTTTAGCCTTAGAAGAAAGAAAATCTTTAACAAAAATCACTTCTTTATTGTTGGCCTTTTTAGTCACTGCTTCATAGAAAGCCTGGGCGGGGTTCGTTGGATTGCTTTTCAACTGGTAAAGACCACTGTTAATAATTAAGTTGGAAGCATCCAGTGATTTCTGATAATATTCATTCGCTTTGGCAGCAGGAATACCTACTTCACCACCAGGTGTAGTAATGGGTGATGCCATCAGGTTGTTATACTTGGCAATAGAAGCGGCATATAGCATAGCACGGCTCTTCAGGGCCAATGCTGTATACTTATTGGCTCTTGAATAACTCGGTGTTGAACCGCTCACGTTTCCAAGATCTTCCATGATAGCATCCAATTCAGAAGCGATGAAATCATAAACTTCCACTTCCTTATTCCTTGGCTGACGCAAAGGCGAAGGATCTCCACTAAAATCATAAATTAACTGGTGCGTCACAATAGGTACACCACCCATTCTTTTTACCATTTCAAAATACATGTCCGCACGAAGGAATCTAAGTTCAGCAATGGCTTGCTTCTTAGTGGAAGCATCGAGAGACGTTCCTTGTGAATTAATGTTTTCAATGGCGAGGTTTACATCCCTGATAAACCCATAATCCCATAATTGCCAGCGACTGGTTGGGTAACTCACAATATTATTCCGTCCATCTTCACCAGAGTAGCCTGACCAGATAGCATCATCATAATCGGCCATGTTTCGCCAGTTATCATGTATACCCATATCGGTGGGCAGCCTATCGTAAAGATTCGCCAGGTATGCTGTAATTTGAGCAGGGTCGTTCCACACCTGGCTGTCTGTGATCAGTGTTTTCGATTGCCTGTCCAGCCAGTCCTTCTTACAGGAGACCAATCCTATCGAAAGCAACAATGCAATACCTATATATACTTTTTTCATGATTGTCTTAATTAAAAGGTTAGGTTAAATCCAAAGTTGAGTAAACGCTGTTGAGGATAAACGAGAGCACTTCCTGAACTCACTTCCGGATCCATTTCCAGGAACTTTACATTATCTATGGAGAACAGGTTGGTGCCATTAACGTATACGCGTACTCTTGAAATCCCAGCCCTTGAAGTCAGAGATTTAGGAATGTCATAACCAATTTCGAGGTTACGCAAACGGATGTAACTAACATTGGTTACCCAGTAATCATTTGTTTGATAGTTGATGTGGGAGTTGTAATCCTTACGAATGGCAGGAAACTGCCCGGGAATCCATGCGCTGTTCGGATCATATACATCAGCCCTGTGCCAGCGATCTTCCAGCATGTAATGAGCTGAGTTACCATTGTTCTGGAATGGGTATAACAGCTCCACAGTACGACGGTAAGACTGCATTGTAGCACCTGCAAAATCGGCTGCAATGGTAAATCCTTTATATCCGAATTTAGTATTCAGGCCAAAGCTCATGTAAGGCTGTGCGCCCTGTGCATAACCAATCGGCCGCTGATCCATACCGTTGATGATTCCATCTCCGTTGGCATCTTCATATTTGAAGTCACCCGGTAATTCTGTACGGTTACCCTGGCCATCATTATTAATAGTGTAGTTATTAATATCATCCATTGATGTAAAACGACCAATGACGTGATAACCAAACGTGATACTACTCCAACGATCTTCAATTGAGTTGCGGTATTTATCCCATGAATTACCAAATCTCGGTTTATATGTTGCAAGGCTTCTTAAGCGGGAAAGGGTTCCGTTAACTCCAACGGAGTAATCAATTTTACCCGCCTTATTGGTGTATGTAACAATTCCTTCCACACCTCGGTGTGCATCAGAGTTAAGGTTCTCATTTGGTAAACCGTAACCCACTTCACTTGGCAGCAACACGTCATATCTTCCTGCAGGCAAGCCGGTGCGTTTACGTTGGAATACATCAAACTGGCCTGTCAGCTTATTATTCAGGGCTGCGAAATCAAAACCGATGTTTGTTGTACGGTTAATTACCCAGGTGAGGTTGGTGATAGGAAGACCTCTTGGACGAAGGCCTATAACATAGTTACCATCAAAGACGGAACTACCCTGCCTGAAGTTGTAACCGGGCAGGTAATCAAAGGCACCGATACCGGCTTCACTACCTACTTCACCATAAGAAGCTCTTAGTTTCAAATCATTTAACCACCTGTCAGTTAAACTATGCATGAAAGACTCCTGTGAAATACGCCATCCACCGGATATCCCGGAGAAGAAACCCCATCTTTTATCAGGAGCGTATAGATATGATCCATCGTAGCGACCCAATAACTCCAACAGGTATTTCTGCTTGTAGTTATAGTTCAATCTGCCTATATAACCAGCCCTTGCTTCAATACCCCAGTCATCCTGCAGGTAGTCCTGTTCTGAAAATGATTGCAGTTGCACATAGTTATTAGTAGGAATAGTATGTACAACGTAATAAGTATTCTCATAATCAGAACGCTCGTAACCCGCAACAGCAGCGAAGTTGTGAGATCCCAATTGTTTATTATAAGATAACTGGAACTGGCCATAACGGGAGACGACATTTCTCTTATGTCTTTCACGCCATGGGTTCTGGTTGCCAAACAAAGCACCACCGGTAAGCGGACGATCTAAATATCTGCCGGTTGCTTTGTCGTAGATGTAAGCTTTCCAGGTATATTCCATACCATCAAAATCTTCATTCTGATAGTTATAGTTCAGCACTGTCTTTGCCACGAGGCCAAATGGAAAATCATACTGAGCATTCATCTTAAAATCCATCGCGTGCCATATTTCCTCTACCCAACCTGTAACATCATTCTTATAGGTAGAAGGATTCACATTCACATTGTGTGTCTGGTTGATATAAGCAGGATTGTCGTTGGCATAAGGGGCTTCGGTTGGCCACATACTGGAAATACTCAGGAATGGATTAAAATAATCGTCCAAACCCGGCACACCAACATTGTGGGTTCTTTCCCGGCGCAAACCAATTTCACTGCCTACCGTTAAGTGATTGGCCAAAGCGGTATTTAAATTAGCCTGGACATTAGTTCTGCCATAGCTAAAATCTCTAAGGATAGCGTCTTGAGACAGGTTGCTGATAGAGAAATAATAATTAGAACGTTGGCTACCTCCGGAGGCATTCGCACTGATATAACTCTGTGGCACATTAGGACGGGTAACCATAGCATAATAATCATAACTCTTATAACCGGAGTCAGTTCCCGCTTCCCATTTAGCTAATTCTGCCGGAGAATATAACCTGGATGGATCCCTTCCGAAGTTTTGTTCTGATTCCAATAATGCCCGAACATAAGTGGCAGCATTTGCCGGCTTCGGATACCGGGTAAAATTCTGGAAACCATAATAGCCGGATACATTAATAGAAGGTGCTTCTCTCCTGCCCTTTTTAGTTGTAATCAATACAACACCATTGGCAGCACGTAAACCATAGATAGAAGCAGAGGCGTCTTTTAATATGGTCACGCTTTCAATATCTTCCAAACCCAATGTATTGAAGATATCCTGGCCAGCACCCTGGTTAAAACCAAAGGCGGTCGTTCCGGTGCTCCCCCCTGTATACGGTACTCCATCTATTACATAGAGAGGATTACCCATGTTCCGGATCTGGATATTAGTACCACGGCCGGGCCTTGAGTCCGGGCTACGGGAAGTAATACCCTGTACTTTACCCACCAAAGCAGAGGATATTGTAGTTGCAGGTGTGCGCACCAGGTCTTCAGACGTGATGTTGCTGATAGCACCGGTGATACTTTTCCTGCGTTGCGTGCCATAACCTACTACCACCACCTCGTTTAATTGTTGGTTGGTGGCTTGCAGTTGTACGGTAACACGAGTTCTGTTGTTAATAGCCACTTCCTGGCTGGCATAACCTACGGAGGTTATCACCAATGTACCATTTGGATCGGCTTTGATGCTAAAGTTTCCGTTCGCATCGGTTTGGGTAGTCACATTAGTTCCCTTTACCTGCACACTTACTCCTGCCAGGGCAGTATCGCCGGAAAGAACTCTACCGGTGACAGTGCCTTGCTGGGCAAATAGAGAGGCAGACATTAAAGCAAAGAAGCCTAGTAATAACATACTAAGTACCTTAGGCCGGAACTGGTGATTACCAGCATAGGATTGACCTTTTAATTGCAGCAATCTAATTTTCATGTTCAGTTGATTTAATGTAAAAACAGATTTGGTGTTATAGAAGAAGATGTAAGTTCCTTTTGCATAAAATAATTAAAGCAAGAAGAACTTAACAACAGTTGTGTTCGTGGTCGCAATTGTTCAAGCAATCTCATAGCAGCGTATTTATTAGTTCTAATAAAGGCAATCTAAAAATGCTGGTTTTCGTTAAATAAATGTCTTAATTACATTTATTTCATTGTTCTAAAATAAATGTTTTTTTAACATTTATTATTCATTTACAAATTTTTTCTTGAAAAAAACCCTAATGTCTGCAATAGAACTGAATTTGGCAGGTATGGTTAGAAAGGTATGATCAAGGTAAGAATCCTTATTTCAACAAGCAAATTTTTCTTTCTCTAAAGCTGCCTGGCGCTTAATAGAGCAGGTTTTATTCCTTACTCCTGCAAAATTTTAAATGATCGGGGTACTTTTTATTAGAGATGATTTCTTGAGACCCGCCTATCTAAATGGTTAGTCTAAGACATTCCTTTAGCAAGTGATTAGAACTATCATGCTATTGCCACGGAATTAGCACGGAATTACCACGGAATTAGCACGGAATTAATAGCGTGGTAATAGCGTGGTAATTCCGTGCTAATTCCGTGATAATAGCGTGAGCGGGTTATGGGAGTTTGGACATAACGCCTTTGTCTATTACTATAGGATTTTTGAATAGCTTACCGGAAAAGGTTTCAAATTCGCTTAAGAAATTGCGGAAGTAAGTTTTTCACACCTGTAAATCATTAAAGATTTTGAACACTCCCTTTGAGGGTTCTTATATTACCAAGTCCTAATAATCTCCCTTCAGTCTTTTTAATCAAACTACTGTCCATTAACCAGTTATCTTAATTTAACCAGGTTCATCAAGAAATCTCATCCACAAAATCCTTAACCTTATTTAACCGTCATTAATACAGTTATCGGAAGAATCTCCCTTGCTTTACATTGTTAAAAAATAACTATGAATCGCAGACTATTGCTTTTGGTGTTAAGTGTCAGTGCAAGTTTAATTTCTTTAGCCCAGGATCTACAGGTAAAAGGCAATTTGCAGGATAAAACTTCAGGAAAACCTTTATCGAAAATTACCATTGTATTAAAACAATCAACCGATACTACAAAGACCAATTCTACTCTTTCAGACAGTACCGGGTCTTTTGAATTTAATAACCTTAATAAAGGCCGGTATATTTTGCAGGTTAGTTCCGTTGGATATGACGGCTTAAGAAGAAACATAGACCTCAATTCAGGCTCAGTAGACCTTGGAAAGATCGGCATAACGAACCTGGTAAAGGAAATGCAGGGCGTTACCATTACCACTCATATTGCTCCTGCTCAACAAAAGGGCGACACTGTGGAATTTAATGCCAGCCAGTTTAAAGTAAACCCGGATGCCAATGCCGAGGACCTTGCCAAGAAGGTACCGGGGATTACGGTAGAAAATGGACAGGTGAAGGCACAAGGTGAAAATGTAAAACGTGTAACTCTTGATGGACGTGAGTTATTTGGTGATGATGCAACAGCGGCCCTCAGGAACCTGCCGGCAGAAATAGTGGATAAAATACAGGTTTTTGATCGCCTTAGTGACCAGGCACAACTCACCGGTTTTAATGATGGAAATACATCTAAAGAGATCAATATCATTACAAAAGCCAATATGCGCAATGGGCAATATGGCCGGGTATATAGCGGGTATGGCACAGATGATCGTTACCAGGGTGGAGGTAATGCAACCATTTTAAAGGAAAATAAAAGGATTTCACTTGTTGGCCTTTTTAATAACATAAATCAGCAGAACTTCTCACAGCAAGACCTTTTAGGTGTTAGCAGCGGAGGTGGTGGTATGCGGGGTGGTATGGGTGGAGGTGGTATGCGTGGTGGTGGCGGACCCGGAGGTGGAGGCTTTGGCGGCGGAGGCTTCGGCGGCTTTGGTGGTGGTAGCAACTTCTTTGTAGGCCAGCAAAGTGGTATCAATAAGACCAATGCCATTGGTGTTAACTTCTCTAATTATTACAGCAGGAAACTCCAGGTAAGCGGTAGCTACTTCTTTAATAACACAGCCAATTCTACAAGCCAGCAACGAAACACACAATACTTTCTTTCCAGCATTCCAAGTTATGATCAAAGCAGTTTAGGCAGTAGCCAGAACTATAACCACCGTGTAAATGCAAGAGTGGAATGGAGGCCGGATTCTTCCAACCAGCTGATTTTCAGTCCAAGTGTTAGTTTTCAGAAGAATAATTCAAGTAGTGAGTCCACTACCTCCACCTATTTTACACCGGGGCAGTTAAGCACTGAAAGTATCAATACTTCTTCCAATGACAGGACAGGAAATAATATGAATGCTAACCTGCTCTATGCCCACTCTTTTCCAAAGAGAGGCAGAAGTATTTCGCTTAACCTGAATACACAGTTTAATAAAAGAAATGGCGATTCTTACGTGGATGTAGAGAATCGCAAGTACCAGGCAGGTACACGTATAGATTCCCTGGAAAGGCGATTTACCGACCAGTTCAATCAAACGTTGAACCTGAATGCAAACTTGTCTTATACTGAACCTATTACCACCAATTCACAGGTACAGTTAAGTTATAGTCCTTCTTACTCTACCAGCAAGGCAGACCAGGAAGCTTTCAATTACACCCCTATTGACCAGAAATACACTGTATTTAATCCTAACCTTTCCAATAAGTTCAACAATTATACAAAGGGACAAAACGGGGGAATTTCTTACCGCTACGGCACCCGTGATAACCAAATGAACTTTGGTGTTAGTTACCAGCAGACAGAGTTGAGCAGTGATCAAACCTTTCCTCGAAATCTTTCAGTAAACAAAACATTCTACAACTTCCTGCCTAATGCTATGGTAAGGTTGAAACTTTCCCAACGGAGCAACGTACGTTTATTCTATCGTACAAATACAAACCAGCCATCTATTACGCAATTGCAGGATGTATTCGACATTGGGAACAGGCCTTATATCTCCATTGGTAATCCGGATCTGAAGCAGCAATATAGCCAGATGGTTAATGGAAATTATACCTATACCAACACCGGTAAAGGAATCCTGTTTGTGGCTAACGCTTTTGCTCAGAAGGTAAATGATTACATCAGCAATGCCACCTTTGTTGCAGTAAGTAAGGACTCCTCGCTTGGACAGGGACAAACATTATTCCGTGGTGAGCAACTGACCAAACCCATAAACCTTGATGGGTATGAAAGCTTTCGTTCTTTTATGACCTTCGCTTTCCCGCTACGTTTCATCAAATCTAATTTCAATGTGAACGGTGGATACATGTACAGTAAATCACCCGGTATTCTGAATAATGTTGTTAATGAATCACGCACTTCTACCTACAATTTTGGATCTGTTATCTCCAGTAACGTAAGCCAGTATGTTGATTTTACCATCTCCTATAATGGTAATTACAATAAGGTAAAAAATAAAATAGATCCGAAGCTGGATAATAACTACTATACCCAAACCGCCAGTGCCCAGATGAATTTACTTACAAAGAGCGGTTGGTTTCTTCAACAGGATATTAATAATCAATACTATAATTATATAACCAACAACCTGAAACAAGATTATTGGTTGTGGAATATGGCAGTAGGTTATAAGTTCCTGAAGAATCGTAAAGGCGAATTGAAACTAAGTGTATTTGATTTGTTGAAACAAAACCAAAGTATCAGCAGGCAGGTAACTGAGAACTACATCCAGGATGTAAATAATAAAGTGTTGCAGCAATACTTTATGCTAACGTTCACCTATAACCTTAGAAATTTTGGTAAGGGAACTGTAAGTACTAATAACAATATGAGATCACCGGATGATCATGGAGACCGTCCAAGGATGTTCCCCAACCAGGGTGGATTCCCACGCAGAGAAAACTTTTAGTGTGTGTTTAGTTGATGATAAGTACCTAAGCTGCCATTTGGCAGCTTAGCTTTTTTATGGATAAGCCACGGAGTAATTCAGACACAAAAAATAACTAATCAATAGCTACTTTCTATTATCTCTCGCCATGTACAGGCTGCCTACGTTTCTTTGAGCCTTAGTGGCTTGTATTTTGTGAAGCACACGGTGTTGGTTTTCGAAAGCAGGAAAATATCATACATTAAGACGGCGTCGGATTAAATTAACTGGCTGAGAGTCATACAAATAGCATACAGCTTCTTATGTTGCTTAGCTCATCCGGTGACCACAATTATGGGTATATATGACTAATGTCATACAATCTGCTTAAATCAATTTAGATATTGTATCAGCGTCTCTCAGTGAGGATTGGCTAACGATTATTTTCCATCCATACGGCAATAATAATTGAGTAGGGATAGGGACTCTACCAGGCTAGTGTTTCAATATCCAGTTAAAAACCGGCTGAACTAAAAAGTTCTAATAGGAAACCAATGAGCGGGTCAAACATTTTGACGAGTTCATTTTATTTATTCACCTCATAACAAGAGAACAATGGAGCTGCTCCTATCCGGTAAAAAAACCATCCAGCAAGTAAACAGGGAGTTCAGGACATACTATCCCTACCTGAGATTAGAATTTTTTGGCTACGTACAAAAAGAAGACAAGAACTCATTTTGCCTGGAGAAAATTCCAAAGGAACTTAAATTAGAAAAATTCATTAAAGACTTAGTTCCTACAGAATTAGTATTTGATAAGTCGGTAACTGTTGCGCAGTTAGAGAAAAGATTTCAGCGTGAATTTGGAATAGATGTCCAGGTTTATATGAAGAAAAATGGGGACTGGGTTGATGCCTATTATATGGACAGCTATACCCTGGAAGACTTAAACCAATTGTCTACACAACAACTGAAGTATCATATCGCTTGATTTATAATAACAGGACCTTCATCCTTAATCAGGAAAATAATAAAGCTGCCGAGGAGCAGCTTTATTATTTAAGTTCTATCAAAAAAGTACAACTTATAAAGGTTTGAGTGATGATGAAGGGCTGTTTTTCCTTATAGTAAAATAATCTATCTCCTCTCCTTTCTTATTATACACATGATATTGTAATTGATTACCCTCGATGGTCATGGTAGCATAAGTGTAGACTTTTTCAGCGGGTGTAAAAGCCATGTCGGGCAACTGGCTGCCACCTAGTCCCTGGAGCGAACCGCCTGCAGAGCCATTGGTAATGTAAACAGTGCCCTTCGGCTGATCATAGATATGAATATCACGAAGTTCTTCAATAGTATTCCCTCTTATAGCTTTATGCCTTTCGTACACATGCCGATGACCGGAGATGCACAGGTCAACCTGGTACTTGTCCAATAAAGGTTTAATGTGATCGGCCCAGGTTGGAATATGGCTCCAGCCAAAGGAATAAATGGGATAGTGACAATAGAAAATCACCCATTGAATGTTTTTATTCTTTCTTGCTTTTGCGAGGTCATTTTCGAGCCAGCGGTAATCTTCAGAGCCGGGTTCAAACAATACTTTATTGACCTTTTCTGCGCCTTGTGCCCAACCGGAGTTCACTGCCACAAAATGGATCTTTCCATAATCGTAAGAATAATTCAGTTGGCCTTTTGGTAAATTGAACAACTGGTAAAATACGGGGAAAGGCTTCTGGAAGTCAGCTGAAGTAGTGTCATTGACCACATCGTGATTACCCGTCACTGACATGAATGGATTATTCGCAAGTAATGGTTGTGAAACATCAAAGAAGCGTTTCCAGCTTTCTATAACAGATCCATTCTCCACAATGTCACCAGTATGAACAACAAAGTTGTACGGCTGCCTGATTAATTGCCGAACGATGGTATCGGTCTGCTGAAACTGCAGGTTGCCTTCATTGTTCTGTGTATCGCTATATAAACCTATTAATACTTTGCCAGTACCTTTTTTACCCGGTGCCGTAGTGAAATGATAAAGAGGTGTATAGTTGTTTTTACCATAAACAATCCGGTAGAAATAGAGGGTAGACGGCTTTAAATGCTTAATACGCGCTTTATTCATCCATCCATTGAGTTCGGATGAAAATGCAGCTATAGGTGTTTTCTTGTGATTGAAATGTGTACTGTCCATACCATATTCAATTACTGCATTTTGTTGCTTTTCATCCAGCCAGGTGATGGCAATGGTACTCGAAGTACTTTCTTTTTTGGTTCCGTTCCAGCTGAGATGAATACCCTTTGGCTGGCAGAACGCCAATACGGGGGCTAAGCACCATATCGAAGCAAGAAATAGTATTCTCATCTGCTGTATTAATAAGGTTCAATATTTTATTGCAGTCCTGCTATGGAAGCAGGGTTAATATCCAGTTTAGAAGGAGGAGCACTCTTTTCATTTGCACCCCAGCTCTTATTAGGTTCAGGCCCCATCTCCAATACTAATTTACCTCCATTCACAAGATCGGAATGCGTAAACCATGGCTGAGTCCATTCCTTGCCGTTAAGTGTTGCCTTCTGTATATACTTGTTTACCGGTGAATTGTTATGTGCAACAACCGTAAACGTTTTCTTATTGGGCAACCGTATGGATGCCTGTTCAAAAGACGGGCTACCGATGTTATAGATAGGTAATCCCGGAGTAACAGGATAGAAGCCTAACATGGATAGCACCACAAACGCACTAGTGCCACCACCATCTTCATCGCCGGGAATACTAAACAGGTCATCCCGGAACCAGGTATCCAGCAACATCCTCACTCTTTTTTGTGTTTTCCATGGTGCTCCTAAATAATTATACAGATAGGGAATGTGATAACTGGGCTCATTACCCATTGAAAACTGCCCCACCAGGCCTGTAGCATCAGGAAATTTTGACCAGAACTCATATTTGCTTCTTCCCAGGTCTTCACGGAACAGCTGGTCAAGCTTTTGTTCTGCTTTCTGTTTACCGCCCATCAGGGTAAATAATCCATTAAGGTCCTGCTTCACACTCCAGTCCCAGGTGTATCCATTGTTTTCCGTGGTATAATCACGTCCGCCCATGCCACCGGAGAACTTAGGATCGAAGGGTTCTATCCACTTGCCTGCAGCATCTTTGGGCCACATGAAGTTCTTATCCTGTCTGAACACATTTCGATAGTAGGCTGCCCTGTTAGCGAAAAGATCATGGTCATTATTCTTACCTAATGCTTTTGCCAGAGTCGCAATACACCAGTCATCATAACTGTTTTCGAGCGTAACAGACACTGCCTGTCTTCTTTCAAAAGAATGTACCTGCGCGACAGGCTCTTTCTCACCAGGGTACAGAGCAGGCATATAACCATGTTCATTATAAAAACTATCCAGGGAAGTTGCAGCCCCATTGCGCCAAGGTAATAAAGTCGCCTGCAGTGAGTTTTTTCTTAATCCTTCATAGGCTTTTTGAACATCAAAATTCCTGACTCCTTTGAAGTAAGCATCTGCCATCCATGCTGCAGCATGATTGCCGGTCATACAAGGATTATCACCAAATACAAGAGCAAAAGACGGCATCCAACCTGACTGCTCATACATGCGCACATAAGAAGCAATCTTATCCCCTTCCTTTGAAGGATTTAAAATGGTATGTAAAGGTTCGTCCGCCAGGTACATGTCCCAGATCCAATTGTCAACATAAAAGGGTCTTGAATCGCCATGAACCTGGTGATCGTAAGCACTGTAATATTTGCCGTATTCATTGATATCAACCATGCGTTCATAAGTGCGGTATAAAGCGGTGTAGAAGATCCTTTTCTGTTTTTCAGTAGCTCCTGTTACTGCAATTTGATTGAGCACCTGGTTCCAACTGCTTAAGGCATCATTCTTTACTTTAGTAAACTCCCAGGTCGGAATCTCTTTCAGAAGATTTTGCTTTGCCTGATCAACACTTATATACGAAATAGCATAGCGGAATTCTACCGGGGTGTGGCCAGCCAACTTAATAAACAACTGTTTCTTATCAACAGCAGACTTATACTGCGAGGAGGTAATATCCGTATTTAATTCTCCATACACAAATGCCTGCATACCATTAAAATTCTCACGACCAGTAATCGTTCTCTTTCCCTCCACATTTAAAGATCCCTCCTCGTTAACGATGTTCAACCGGATCCATTTACTTCCTGTATTGGCATAAGCAATGCGGAAGTAGCCACTATGTTTTGATGGTGTGAACTCCAGCCGCACATCATTGTCCTGCAGCTTTACACTGTAGTAATAAGGTGTGGTCTTTTCCAGGTCGTAAGTGAATTTCTGTTTCCAACTGTTATCATTCAACTCACCGGCAACCGGCATAAATGAAAACACATTGCCTATACGGTGAGAATACATGGTGAGTGGGAAATAACTGATTTGATCATCCA
>JBLNAY010000137.1:0-68062 GCA_050259715.1 Candidatus Dadabacteria bacterium | reverse complement strand
ACCGTTAAAGAAAGTACCCTCACCATTTCCGAAAGTAACATCAGCATTACGGAGGATCTTTTCTACTGGTTTTAGTAAGTACTTCCCGTCCGCAGGAGGAAGAAAGCGTTTTGGATAAGTGGTGCCCATCATAATGTCCCCCACACCAATAATAGAAACAGAACCCTTAGGTTTTGATTGTGCTGAAGCATGCGTTAAAGGAAAACATAACCTCAAAATGAAAAACACAAAAAATAAGAATCGCACCACGCAGAATAATTAAGTTAGCAGTTAAGGTAAAATAAAATCGAAGGAAATGAAATTTCTCTGTTGTGTACGCTTAAATTAGCAACGTCAAAATAGAATTACATGCGTATTATGTTTCTTTTCTCTTTATCCGTACTTCTTTCCTTGTATTCAAAAGCTCAAACAACTATTCAGCGAGATGGTGAAATTGAACAAATGGTAAAAGAGATTTCACCTGATAGTTTGAGATCTTATGTATACAAAATGGTAAGCTTTGGAACCCGTAATACATTGAGTTCTACTTCAGATAAAAACAGGGGCATTGGCGCAGCCCGTAATTGGGTACTCAGTAAATTCAATGAATTTGCCAAATCGAGCAATGGACGTTTAACTGCGCTGGTAGATACAATTACCTATAAGCCTGATGGCAGAAGAGTAGATCACCCCATCAACCTCGGAAATGTAGTCGCCAGGCTAAAAGGTACTGATCCTTCCGACAACAGAATCTTTATTATAAGTGGTCACCTGGATAACATGAGGACGAATGTCATGGACAGCACCGGAGATGCGCCGGGAGCAAACGATGATGGCAGTGGTAGTGCAGCAGTAATAGAATGTGCCCGTATTATGAGTAAACATAGTTTTCCGGCAACCATCATTTTTGTAACCGTCAGTGGAGAAGAGCAAGGATTGTTAGGTGCAACTTTTATGGCCAACAAAGCCAAAAGGGAAAACTGGAATATAGAAGCTGTGCTGAATAATGATATCATGGGCAGTAACAACAGTAATGAAACCAACATTATTGAGAATACAAAAATTCGTGTATTCAGTGAAGCTTTCTCAGTACAGGATACAGGTAGAAGAGCCTTAGCCATCCGGCAATTAGGATTGGAGAATGATGGTAAAGCGAGGCAGTTAGCACGATATGTAAAAGAAGTTGGTGAACGTTACATAGATAACCTGCAGGTGATGATGATTTATCGCAATGATCGATTCTTACGTGGTGGAGATCATACTCCCTATGTAGAGAATGGATATGCGGCGGTACGGTTTACCGAGATGAATGAAAATTATTATCATCAACATCAAAATGTCAGGATCGAAAATGGAATTCAGTATGGTGACTTGCCGGAATTTATGGATTTCGAATACCTCAGGAAAAATACCGGAATGAATCTGTCGAATTTGGCTAACCTGGCGAAGTCACCTTCCATGCCTGATTCCGTTAAGATTGAAGTGAGAAGGTTATCTAATTTCACCAGTTTATCATGGCAGGCCGGTCGCGCAGGGAAGCCAAAAGGCTTTTTCGTGTTAATGAGAGAAACTACCAGCCCGGTTTGGCAGAAGAAAATCTTTACTTCGGATACACATATGGATTTACCCTATTCAAAAGACAACTACTTTTTCGCCGTACAATCAGTAAGTGCAACCGGGAATGAAAGTTTGCCTGTCATTCCATCTGTAGCGCGATAATTTTGTTGCATGCAGATCAATTGGCTATTGAAGAAGTTTGATGACCTGACTCCGCATGAACTGTACGCCATCCTGCAGTTGAGAAGCGAGGTGTTTGTAGTGGAGCAGAATTGTGTATATCCTGATGCTGATGATAAAGACCAATACTCATGGCATTTAATGGGCTGGCACAATAATAAATTAATTGCCTACACACGGCTCATACCTGCAGGTAAAGCATATGAATATTGTTCCATTGGCCGTGTAGTTAGCTCACCTTCTGTTCGAAGAAGCGGTGCGGGCAAAGAACTAATGACACAATCGATTGAAAAGTTGTATGAGCTATTTGGGAAAGTACCCATTAAAATAGGGGCGCAATTATACCTGCAGCAGTTTTATGAATCCTTCGGATTTAAGAGAGTAAGTGATGTTTACCTGGAAGATGGAATTGATCATATTTATATGATAAAACAGCCTACGTGATTTTACTTAGTAGATGTACAGTGGAAAAATAGTCGGTATTACGCTTGCTTTTTAAGGCTTCCGTATATACTTTAGCAGCGTTATCCTAATCCTAAAGAAAAACAAACCTATTCCTATGAGAACAACTGTACCTGGCGTACGTACAATAGTACTCAGTTTCACCTGTCTATTATTTTCCCTCAATTCTTTTTCACAATCTCTTTCTTTTAACGATAAAGTTGAAGTTGGACTTGGTATTGGTCCCATGTTCTTCTTAGGCGACCTGGGAGGAAATGCAGGTAAAGGCAGCTTCTTTGTGAAAGACATTAATCTACCTCTAACCAAAATGGCAAAAGGAATAAACGTTAATGTTTATCCCCAGGAATGGATTGGTATAAGATTATCTGCGACCAGTGGTCAACTGGAAGCTGCTGATAGTGTTATTAATGCAAAAGGTGGAGATGAAATGCTGAGAAAGGAACGGAATTTAAGTTTTAGAAGTAAGTTATTTGAAGCCTATGGAGCTTTGGAAATATACCCTACTATACCATTTGAGAAATATGATGGATTACAAGGTAAGCTAAGACCCTATGGAGTTATTGGCTTTGGTATGTTTCACTTTAACCCACAGGGGCAGTACACAGCTCCGGATGGGACAAAGGCATGGGTTGACTTGCAGCCACTACGATTGGAAGGCGAGGGAATGGATGAATATCCTGAGCGTGGGATGTATAAATTAACCCAACAGGAATTCCTCCTGGGGGCTGGCTTTAAATACTACCTTTCTGAAACCTTTTATCTTGGGTTTGAAGTTCTGCATCGCAAAACATTTACTGATTATTTAGATGATGTAAGCACTGATTATATTGATCCGATGCTGTTTGATAAATACCTGGCTGTTGAACAATCAGAAGTGGCTCACCAGATGTATAATAAAACCGCCAACAGCTACATGCGTACAAGTACCGGTGAAGGAAGAGGAAATTCTAATAATAATGATGCATTCTTTTCAAGTATTATAAAATTCGGATGGAGACTTAGTAATATTCCAACTCCAAGACAAATACTTTGCCCACGATTCTAAAACAAGCTTATGAAAACTATTATCCTTTTTATTGCAATGATTCCTGCGTTCGCTGCATTTTCCACCGGAAATAATTCTATCACCTTACATCATACTGCAGTAAAAAATGATTTACCGGTTATACTCACCAACTCTGTATCGACGGGAGGTCTTGTCGTTTCATCAACGACTATGGGCACCATCCAGTTTTTCATTTTTGACGTGGAAGGTCATGTAGCTTACCAATCAGAATTGAAAAACAAAGAGAGTAAGAATATTGAAGGATTAAAAAAAGGCATATATACATACACTGTTCAACTGAACGATAAAAAACTGGAAGAAGGAAAACTGATAGTCAAATAACTAAACCAATAAGAAGCAGGGAGCTTAATAGAATTCAATACCTGGTTGAAAAAACCATAATCCGTTCCCTATTGTTCGTACGCTACAATTTTATTAACCACTCTCTGCTTAACTTATTGGGAATATCTCCACCTTAGGAATTCCAAAAAATAACCCGCAATAATGCGGGTTAATGTTTTTTATCAGTTGCTGAAAGAATAATTAATGTTCGTTAGTTGAGCTATATTCTTTAATATCTGCCATCAGCCTTTTAGCGATATTATTTGCTGTGGTTTCAAAATTACTTTCAGCATATATGCGTATAATAGGTTCAGTGTTAGAGGTACGAAGATGAACCCAATCGCTATCAAATTCAATCTTTAATCCGTCTTCAGTATTAACCGGGTTATTCTTGTACTTCTTTTTAATCTTTTCGAAGATACTGTTTACATCAAGCCCGTTCTCAAGCTCCACCTTATTCTTCGAGATAAAATATTCAGGGTAATTTGCCCTGAAGGACTTAAGTCCCTTTTTAAAGTTGGCAAAATGCGATAAGAATAAGGCAATCCCAATTAGGGCATCGCGTCCAAAGTGGAAATCAGGCACAATGATTCCTCCATTTCCTTCTCCACCAATAACAGCATTCACTTGTTTCATCTTATCAACAACATTCACTTCACCTACTGCAGAGGGAAAATACTCAGCTCCATGTTTTAGAGTAATCTCCTTTAAAGCCTTTGTACTACTCATGTTGCTTACTGTATTTCCTACTTTGTTCTGCAGGAAATAATCAGCAATTGCTACAAGTGTATACTCCTCTCCAAACATACTTCCATCCTCACAAACAAAGCATAAGCGATCTACATCCGGATCAACAGCAATACCGAAATCTGCCTTCTGCTTTACCACTTCCCTGCTAAGGATATTAAGGTGTTCAGGCAGGGGTTCCGGATTATGAGCAAATTTACCGGTAACCTCACCGTTTAATACAATCACCTCACCTACACCAAGAGCTGCTAATAAGGACGGAACAATTAAAGCACCTGTTGAATTGATGCAGTCAACTACCACTTTATAGTTCTTTTCTTCAATCGCTTCCTGGTTTACAAGCGGATATTGTAAAACCAGGTCTATATGCTTTTTAAGATATTCCGTTTTTTGTTCAACTTGTCCCAACCGGTCAACCCCGGCAAAGACAATTTGTTCGTTCTGTGCTACTGACAAAACTTCAGCTCCTACTGCTGCATTAATAAATTCACCTTCCCTGTTTAAGAGCTTAAGTGCATTCCATTCTTTTGGATTGTGACTGGCTGTTATAATGATTCCCCCATCAGCATTTTCTGCTTTTGTAGCAATTTCAACGGTTGGTGTTGTTGAATAACCCAGATCAATAACATCAATTCCCAGGCTAATTAAACTATTGATGACCAACTGACTAACCATTTGGCCACTGATGCGGCCATCACGACCGATGACAATTTTGGCGTTAGATGACTTGTCCTCTCTTGTATTAGATATTATACTACCGAAAGCAGATGCAAATTTTACAATATCTATGGCAGTTAATGCTGTTCCGGGTGTTCCACCTATAGTGCCTCTAATACCAGATATACTTTTGATTAATGCCACAAAAAGGAAATTTGGGTGGCAAAAATAAGGTATTACGGGAAGAGACTAAAGTATACCACTAACTTAGCCGTTATTTTTGCAAAAAAGCAAGGATGCCTGCAAGCGAGTGGTATAAAAAATGGTTTAGTTCAGAGTACTATCATAAATTGTACTTCTACCGTGATGACAAGGAAGCACAAATTTTTATTGAAAATCTTTTAAATTTTTTAAAACCTTCTGCAGCTTCTTTAATGCTGGATGTAGCCTGTGGTAAGGGAAGGCACTCTAAATTCCTGGCGTCAAAAGGGTTTGACGTTACCGGAATTGACATTTCCTTTGAAAGCATTGAGTATGCAAAGCAATTCGAAAATAACCATCTTCACTTCTTTCAGCATGACATGAGATTGCCATTCTGGATTAATTATTTTGATTTTGTATTTAATTTCTTCACCTCGTTTGGCTATTTTAATACACGAAGAGAAAATGAAGATGCAGTAAGGACTATAGTTAACAGCCTAAAAAGCAGTGGTGTAGCTGTTTTTGATTATTTGAATGTTCATTACATTGAAGAAAGATTAGTGCATAACGAGATCAAAAAAGTTGACGGCACTGAATATGAGATCCATCGATGGTATGACCAGGATTTCTTTTTTAAGAAAATAACAGTGAAGGATCCAAAGCTTGAACAAGAAATGGAGTTCACAGAAAAAGTAGCTAAACTTAGCCTGGGCGATTTTACTGATATGCTGTCTTTCCAAAAAATGCAGGTCACCGAAGTTTTTGGTAATTATGATCTTACTCCCTATCACATTCGAAATACGCCTAGGATGATCATACTTGCACGGAAAAACCAATTATAACAGGTTAAGGCTGTGCTTCTGAAATATATAGGCACAAAACCACAATGAGGTCACTCATCATTCACTTATTTTTGTTACATGCATATACCTGGTCTGTTAATTTCAATATGGCAGAAAATAGATCAGTTAGACAAACACTTGTTTATACTACTGAACAATGGGACGAGGAACCATTTGTTTGACATTGTATTCCCCTATTTAAGAGATTCCATCTTCTGGGCTCCTTTCTATTTATTTATTTTCCTTTTTGTCATTGTTAATTTTAAAAATGTAGCTCCGTGGTGGATCCTTGGTTTTTTATGCACCATAGCACTGACTGACATGACAGGTACTTTCCTTATCAAACAAAATATTCAAAGGTTACGTCCTTGCCAGGATCCTGCATTTATGATGCATGTTCACCTTGTTTTAAAACAGTGCTCCGGCAGTTATAGTTTCATTTCAAACCATGCGGCTAATCATTTCGGAATGGCAGCGTTTATTGCGCTTACTCTTAGAAAAACTGTGGGTTCGGAGATCAATCTTGTATTCCTATGGGCTATACTAATCGCGTTTGCACAAGTGTATGTTGGAGTACATTATCCCTTTGATGTGTTAGCAGGAGCCATTCTTGGTATTTGTTTTGGTTCAATCACTGCAACTATCTTTAACAAGGTTGTGCACCGACATAAATTTATTATTCAAAATAGCTAAATGGAAGTTGCAATTTTACTTTTCCTGATCTTTTTAAATGGTCTGTTTGTCACCTCTGAGATTGCATTGGTTTCAGCTAGAAAACCTCGCCTGGAAACCTTAGCGGCAAAAGGTGATAAAAAGGCAGGCAGAGCTCTAGCTCTGGCAAATAGCCCTGAACTATTTCTCTCTGCTGCACAGATCGGTATAACACTTATAGCCATTTTGACTGGGGTATATTCCGGAGAAAGATTTAGTTCTTATTTAGAGCCCTATGTTAAGAACGTTTCTTTTTTGGAGCATTACTCAAAGACTATATCAACAATAATTATTGTAATCATCGTTACTTTCCTGTCCATTGTATTTGGAGAATTAATCCCAAAGAGGATTGGGCTGATAAATGCAGAGAAAATTGCTAAAGCTGTCGCAGCACCAATGAAAGCCTTTGCAAAGGCAACTTATCCTATCGTATGGCTTTTAAATACTACAAGTAATCTGTTCTTCCGGATATTCCACATAAAGAGTAAAAGAGAAAATACAGTTACTGAAGATGAGATAAGAGCAATAATTACAGAGGGAACAGAATCTGGTTCAGTTGAGATGGAAGAAAAGGATATGATTGAACGGATTTTCCATTTAGGTGACCGGAATATCACCTCATTGATGACGCATCGAAGTGATATAATCTGGTTTGATGTGAATGATAATGAAGATAAAATAAGAGAAAAGATATTGCAGGAACCCCACAGCGTTTACCCTATTTGTGATGGAGAAATCGATAACATTAAGGGAATGGTTTCAATCAAAGACCTTTATGTTTCAGATGATTTTACCTTATTTAAACACCTCATGAAACCTGCCCTGTTCGTTCCTGAATACAATTCAGCTTACCAGGTGATGGAAAAGTTTAAAGAAACAAAGAATCATTCAGGATTCATTGTGGATGAGTATGGCAGCTTATTGGGGATGATTACCCTAAATGATATTCTAGAAGCTATTGTGGGAGATATACCCCAGGTTGGAGTGGAAGATTACCAGATAACAGAAAGAAATGATGGTACCTACTTAGTAGATGCTCAAATACCCTTTTATGATTTCTTAACCTACTTTAATAAAACTGAATGGCTATCAGAAGAAGAATACAACTTTGATACTTTAGCCGGATGCATTTTGCAGGTGCTTGAACACATACCTGAAACCGGAGAAAAACTCAAGTGGAAACAATTTGATTTTGAGATCATAGATATGGATGGTCACCGTATAGATAAAGTGATGGTTAAACCCGGAGAAGAAGTCAAGAATGAAATGGAAGAGGAAGAATGAAAGATCTATTGATCGTTCCTTCTAAAGACAATTTCTACAAGTTTTTGTTCATTACTGGTAATATCAGAAGTTACTCTTAACACCTCGAGAAGATGTTTAACTTCCTGCACCGTAGCTGGACATCCTACATTCTCACCATTTTCCAGCCGGCAATCAGCGAGTAACTTCCCTTTATTATCAACAATAACCCAGAATGGAATACTAACTGCTTTACCTCCTGAATAATTCTTATATAGGTCAAGAGCTCCGGGAGTTTCCAGATTCTTCTTAGCTACAAATTCAAAGACTGACAAATGAGTTACAATAAAGTTCCTGTTGAAAATATTTTGTATTAGGGAATCCTTAATGGAAGAATCAAGTTTATGACACCAGGTACACCAGGACGCATGAAATATTACAAGAACCTTTTTATTTTCCTGTGTTGCCTGCTTGTATGCTTGTTTAATTATGGAATCAGCAGGAGAATTATTCTGAGCAGATAAATGAGCTGTTTGAGTAAGGAGCCATAAGAGAACAGCGAATCGATGCATTTATGCTATTTTAATATTATTGATCTCCAAAATCCTGGGTCCAATATGCGCCTACACGTGCTACACCCATCTCCTTATATTTCGGATTCATAATGTTTTTGCAATGCCCCGGGCTTTTAAGCCACCCTGCCACTACTTTCTGTTCATCCGGATAACCCATTGCTATATTTTCACCAAATGCTTTCCAATTATAACCACTTGCTGAAATCCTTGACCCCGGATCGGCACCGTTGACTGAAATATGGCTAAACATATTCTTATCTGCCATCTCTATAGTATGTTTTAATGCAGCCTGTTCCAGGTGATCATTCCAACTTAAAGGAGCTGCCGGAGAATAATAAATTTCGCCGCATTGGCAGCCTTTTTTTCGTGCAGTATTAATAAGCTGTAAAATAATCACTTTATTAACCGTTCCCGGAGGAGTATCCACAGAAGGAGATGTAGTTGCACTATGAGGGTTGAAAAGAATTATAAGTAAGCTGACCACGGCAGGCAGGATCATAAATTTTATTTATTGCTAAAACAACTAAACAAATAGAAAATTATTGCTGTAATTAGAGTTAAAATAATCAGCAATCTGACCTGAAAGTCACCACTTTATTGGGGCCTTTTCTTTATCTGTGCTAAATATTCCCTCATTTCACTTTGATATTCAAGGGCAGAAAGTGCAGCTTTATCTGAGAAATCGTCACCATTGGATGCATAAATAATGGAGCGGCTGACATTTACCAAAAGGCCACAATCTCTGGTAAATGCCTGTTCTGATATCTCTTTCAGATCTCCTCCCTGGGTTCCGACACCTGGTACTAATAAGAAATTCTCGGGTATAAGTGTTCTTATATTATTAAATTCTCCGGTCCTTGTTGCTCCAACCACGAACATTAGATTCTCCGGACTTCCCCATTCAGAAACTTTTCTTAATACAGTCTCATACAAATACTCTTCCTTATGTGATGCAACATCAAGGGCTAGTTCCTTTGCTTCTACAAATGAATTTGTTTGTGTGATGATTCTCTGCATTTCAAAATCCCTTGCTCCCGGATTGGATGTTAACCCTAGGACAATTGTCCACTTATCCTTAAAATTAAGAAAGGGCTGAAGGCTGTCTTTTCCCATATATGGCGCAACTGTTATAGCATCACAATGGAATTCTTCAAAAAAAGCTTTAGCATAATAAGAAGATGTATTGCCAATATCTCCTCTTTTGGCATCTGCGATCTTAAAGTGAGTTGTAGGAATGTAATCCATTGTTTTCGCCATTATTTCCCATCCTTTAACTCCCTGTGCTTCATAAAAGGCAGTATTTACTTTATACGCAACACAATGGTCCCTGGTAGCATCTATTATTTCTTTATTGAAAACCAGTATACCATCAGGATCCCCTTTTAGTGATTCCGGGAGTTTTGCCGGATCTGTATCTAAACCAATACACAGGTATGAGTTCTTACTAAATATTTGCTGGACAAGTTGTTTACGATTCATGTAAACTCATTTAATATTATCTCCGGATATTAATTGTTTAAGTACTTCAACAAATCTCCACACATCTTCAAATGTATTATACAAAGGAACAGGAGCTATTCGTATTACACCAGGTTCCCTCCAATCTGCGAAAACACCACGAGCAGTTAAACTATTACATATTTCCCTACCTCTTTCTATTAACAGGAGTGATAACTGGCAACCTTTTGCTGATGTAGGCGTAAGAACAGAAATCACTTTTTTATTGAAGGAAGCATTTAGATCCTCAATTAAAAATAAAAGATAATCTGTTAGTTGTTGGGACTTGCCGATTAGTTGTTGGAAGTCTACAGCTTTAAAAATATCAAGAGAGGCCTTGTGTGTAGCATATAATATAGCTGAAGGGGTACTGACCTGCCATCCTTCTGCTGATTTAGCAGCATTAAATTCTTTATACATTTTGAATCTTGTTTCCTCTTCATATCCCCACCACCCAGCTAGTCTCTGAATAGTATTGTCATTATGGTATTTCTTATGTATAAAGCATCCGGCTACGCCTCCGGGACCTGAATTCAAATACTTATAGCTACACCAGCAAGCAAAATCAACATCCCAGTTATGAAGATCGAGAAAAATATTACCGGCTGCATGAGCAAGATCAAAAGCAGCTATGGCTCCGATAGTATGCGCTGCTTTTGTAATTTTCGGTATGTTAAAAACCTGCCCGGTATAATAGTTTACACCTCCGAGGAAGACAAGGGCTACTTCATCTTTGTATTCTTCTATCGTATGTAAAATTGTATCCTCAGCGATTGTTGCTTCTCCTTTAGCCGGCTGCAGTTCAATAATAACCTCATCCGGATCCAAGCCTCTTTGCTTAAGATGTGTTTCTAATGCATATTGATCACTTGGAAAAGCTTTGCTCTCACAAATTATTTTATTTCTAATCGCTGATGGTGAATAAAAACTGGAAAGCATCAGGTGGATATTTACTGTGAGGCTATTCATCACAGAAATTTCAGATGGCAACCCCCCAACAATGGAGGATAAAGAGGCTGCTAAATCATTATGATACTTCATCCATGGAGTTGTTCCCTTGAAGAATCCCTCTACTCCTAATTGACCCCATTGTTTAAGAACCTGGCTTATGTAATCACTACAGTTTTTTGGTTGCAGACCTAGTGAATTACCAAGAAAATAAATAGCTTGTTTCCCATTGAATGTTGGTATAATAAATTTATCGCGGAACTCTCTAATGCAATCATTTTCATCGAGTTCTTTGGCAAAAGCAAGTGTAGGTGCAAACTGCATTAAACGAAACATTTTATAATGAACCTGTACGACCTCCATCTACAGGTATGCTTACGCCATTTACATATGATGCAGCAGGTGTACAAAGGAAGGCTGCTACAGAAGCTACTTCTGCTGCTTCTCCAAATCTCTTCATAGGTATATCTGCCTGCATTTCTTGCTCGACATCCTGACGACTTCTATTACTCCTGGTAGCGGTACCTAATATTATACTTTCCAGTCTTTGTGTTCTTGTATATCCAGGAAGTATGTTATTTACGGTTATATTAAACTCACCTAATTCATTCGCCATTGTTTTTGACCATGAAGCAACAGCACCACGAATTGTATTTGAAACCCCTAAATTCTTCAGAGGAATTTTTACTGACGTTGATATAATATTTACGATACGGCCATAGCCATCTTCCTTCATACCATTTATTACGGCTGTAGTCAAAATATGGTTACAAATTAAGTGCTGCTGAAAAGCATTGGTAAATTCTTCCGTTTGTGCCTTTGTAATTGCTCCTGCAGCAGGTCCCCCGGAATTATTGATAAGAATATGAATGTTGTGCTCAACCGTAATATCTGCAATTACCTTTTGAACTTGCAAAGGTTCTGAAAAATCAGCAACATAATAAAAATGCATTTGTCTTAATGTAGTATCTAATTGGGTTACTGCAATTGAAAGTGATTCTTCACTTCTCGCAATGAGAAAACAATTAGCTCCCAATAAAGCTAATTCCTCTGCAATGGCATATCCAATACCTTGAGTACTTCCACATATAACTGCATTTTTTCCTTCTAATGCTAAATTCATTTTCGAATTATACTTTATGCCGAAATCCAAAATCAGGATTCGTTATTTAAAAACATCTCCCAATCGTTTCTCCATCTCCTTTGCTACAGCTATTGACTCTCTAGAATCTCTTAAATGCTTAATTATACTAGTATAACTTTCTTTATCCTTATTCTGACTAAGCTTAAATACGTTATCAATTCCAGTAACTTCTATTTCGAAGCCTACAATTTCAGACATTAGATTTTCTACATACTTTGTTGGTAAGTTATCAAATATAGTGGGTGAGCTCTCGTTATTATTCTCAAAATACAGGCAGGTTTTCCTGAGAATTTCAACTAATGCATCTGAATCTAAAAAATGTATTGTACCCTGTACATGAACTGACATGTAATTCCATGTAGAAGCCTGGTTCGGATTTGAATACCAAGTAGCACTAACATAAGAATGTGGACCAGAAAATACACAAAGCAGATTTTTATTTAATTGGAAAGCCTTGTGGTGATCAGTTGCTTTCATTAAATGACCATACAGGAAAATCTTGTCATTCTTAGCTTCACTAAAAACAGGCAGCTGAGTTGCAACGGGTTTATTGTTATAATCTACTCCGCATAAAAATGCAAATGGATGTTGAGTAATAAACTCCAATACCGCATCCATATTATTTTCCTTAAAGTATGGTAAATTATACATGCAACATAAACTTAGAATGCGATGTTTATCTTTCTTCTACCACCTCCGCAACTTCTTCAGCTTTCATATGTGCATTACGCATAGAAACACTTCTGGCGACAGTACCTGCAAATTCAGAAAAGGCTTCCCTCGTTATGCTATGATCACTTACCATTAAAGGAATTCCAATATCACCACCTTCCCTTATGCTCTGAACTAAAGGGATTTCTCCTAAAAAAGGTAAATCGTATTCCTCTGCTAGTCTTTTACCTCCTTCACGTCCAAAAATATAGTACTTATTACCTGGTAGTTCCTCTGGAGTAAAGTAACTCATATTTTCTACTATACCTATTATTGGAATGTTTAACTGAGCCTGTCCAAACATAGCTATTCCTTTTTTAGCATCAGCAAGAGCCACATCCTGTGGTGTTGTAACAACCACTACTCCGGTAACTGGTGCTGTTTGTACTAACGTGAGGTGAATATCACCTGTACCTGGAGGCATATCAATTACCAGGTAGTCTAATTCCCCCCAATCTACATCTGTAATAAATTGCCTGATTGCACTACTTGCCATTGGACCACGCCAAACCACTGCGTCTTTCTCATCAACCAACAGCCCTATACTTAATAACTTGATTCCGAACCTTTCCAGGGGAACAATCATTCCTTTTCCATCCACTTCACGCATGAATGGCCTTTCACCCCTTACGCCAAACATTATGGGGACACTTGGACCATATATATCCGCGTCCATTAAACCTACCTTTGCTCCTCCCTGCGCCAGAGCAAGTGCGAGATTAGCAGAAACAGTGCTTTTTCCAACGCCTCCTTTACCACTAACAACTGCAATTACATTTTTCACACCTGGAAGAACATTGCTTTTATCTGCTCTTATTGTTGTAGTACTTGAAGTAAATTCGACAATCACATTAGCTGCAGGATTTATGTTTTTAAGTGCTTTAATACAATCCCGCTTGATAGTTTCTTTTAATGGGCAGGCTGGTGTAGTTAATACAACTGTAAAGGAAACTGTGTTCCCCTCTATTTCAATATCACGGACCATATTCAGAGTGACAAGGTCGCGGCCCAGATCAGGTTCCTGGACATCACTCAAGGCCTTTAACACATCATCTTTATTCATATCAGCTTTTTGTTAATTAACTGGCAAAGTTAAGACAAACAAATATGCAGGATGGTTAAAGTAAAACATACGATTTATTTTTGAAGAGATGAAAAAGGTCATAGTTCTGTCCTTTCTATTTATTGTTTTCTTTCACTTAAGATCCCATGCACAATTTGAAACGGTGAAAGATTCTGTAGTCCAGTTATTTGGAATTGTAATGACTGCTGATAGCTTAAAAGGTATTCCTGCGGTAAGTGTCACAATTAAAGGTACCAATAGAGGAACGATAACCAATAACCAGGGCGTATTTTCTATTGTTGCTCTTCGAGGTAATGTAGTTGAATTTACCCACGTGAGCTTTAAACCAAAAGTCATCACAGTTCCATCTAATATTGAGGGTAATCAGTATAGCGTTGTTCAATTAATGGTTGAAGACACTTTTTATCTACCTGCCACCATTATTAAGCCCAGGCCTACCGCTGCTCAATTTCAAAGGGATTTTGCTAACACGAAAGTTCCGGATGATGATATAGAAATAGCCCGCCGAAACAATGATGTTGCAAAAAGGCGTGTACTAATGCAATCCACACCCGGTGATGCTGGTGAGGCAAGCAGTATGCAATACCGGAACATTGCTACAAAAGCCACTTACCAGGGGCAACTTCCACCAATGAATATTTTCAATCCGGCCGCATGGTCCGAATTCATTAAGGCATGGAAACGTGGAGATTTTAAGAGTAAATAATCTACTCAAGATCCAATAGCTATCTTTCATTAGGTTTGCGGGTAATTAATTATCTGGTAGATGAAAAAAGTAGCCGTAATAGGAGCTGGTACAATGGGTAACGGCATTGCACATGTATTTGCCCAAAATGGATTTAACGTCTCATTGGTAGATGTATCGCAGGCTCAACTAAATAAAGCGATAGAAGCAATTATTAAGAACCTCGATCGCCAGGTCTCAAAAGGTTTGATAGAAAGCCAAATTAAAGAATTGACACTTCAGCATATTAATACACATGTATCCCTGGAAACAGCTATCTCTGATGCGGACCTCATTGTTGAAGCAGCCTCAGAAAGTGTGGATCTGAAATTATCTATATTCAGGCAAATAGATGAATATGCCAGGAACGAAGCCATACTCGCATCAAATACTTCTTCTATTTCTATCACAAAAATTGCTTCAGTCACAAAGAGGCCTCAACAGGTAATAGGAATGCATTTCATGAACCCTGTTCCTGTAATGAAACTTGTCGAGGTGATTAATGGCTACAGTACATCTAAGGAAGTGACTGATTCTATAGTGAATTTAACCAAGCTTTTAGGTAAGGTTCCTTGTGTAGTTAAAGATTATCCGGGCTTTATAGCAAACAGAATATTAATGCCTATGATCAATGAGGCAGTCTATAGCTTGTATGAAGGTATAGCAGGTGTAGAGCAGATTGATTCAATACTGAAACTGGGTATGGCCCATCCAATGGGGCCTTTACAATTAGCAGATTTTATAGGACTTGATGTATGCTTAAGCATTTTAAAAGTACTATATGAAGGATTTGGTAATGCAAAATATGCTCCTTGTCCGCTATTGGTAAATATGGTAGCAGCCAATCGCCTTGGAGTTAAATCAGGAGAAGGCTTTTATAAATACACGCCAGGATCAAAAGAATTACAAGTAAGTAATATATTCACTGGAAATTAATTATCGATTGCTTTGCCTTTCGTAGTTGAAATATTCTTTAGCAAGATATTTCTTAAGCGGGAATCTTCACCATAAATATCTTCATAAAACCTTAAATTATTATTGACAACGGCACAAGTATAGTAGCGGATAAAGACAGGCATTTTATTATGGATTATAATTTGCTTTTTTTTCTTTGCTAATAACCAACTATTAAGAGAATCAATTGAAGTTGCATTTGGAGATGTGATACTATCCCTCGTCAACAAATAGTCCGCTAATTTTTTCCATTCCTGTACTCTAACACAGCCATGGCTTAAGGCACGTTTCGAGTTTTTAAATAAATATCGTTGATTAGTATCATGGAGATAAATAAAATATTCATTGGGAAAATTAAACTTTAGAACACCCAGGGCATTTTCATCACCACTTCCCTGAATGATGTCATAAGGTATTTCTTCTTTATATTTTGACCATTTTACAGAATAGGGATCCACCTCATTTCCTTTAGCATCTATTACAGTAAAACCCTTTCTGTAAATGTAACCTGGATCTTGCTTTAAGGCTGGGAGCACTTCTTTCTTTATGATCCCTGGAGGAATTGTCCATTGCGGATATGTTATTAGGTTCGTAATGAAACTAGATATTTCCGGTGTATTGGTTTTAGGCTTCCCACAAATTATACGTGAAGTCAATTTGATGGAGTCTGAATCCTTTACCTGCAAGTTAAAGGCAGGCAGATTCACCAGGATATATTCAGCAGGGAATTGCTGCTGTTCTTTGTATCTATCGAGATTCAATCCAATTATTAAAAATTTTTCAAAATCACTGTAGTTGAGTTGATTAATTAAAAGAGGTGTTATCTTCCCAGTGACATTTAATTTCCTAAATTTCTGGTACTTCTTAATTGCGTTAGCTAGCGCCAGAGAATCCGGAGTTCCAATGCGGTGTAATTTTAAAGTATCTTCTTCAAGTAATCTACTGTAAATAAGAGTTTGATAATTAAAGCTATCTTTAAAATTTATGAATTGATGTGGCGTGAGATCTGCCTTTTTCAAAAATTTATGTAATGCTGCCTTCAGTGACAGATATTCGGTATTGTTTACTTCCAGTTGTGCAATAAATTTTTTACTGTTCTCCGTCTTAAAACTATCTAATTGAGAATTGAAATAAATTGATGGCAGAATACTGTCCTTAACCACAGCCTTATCTGGTATGAGTCTTCCAATTCTAACATCTTTAATAAAGTGAATAAAAGCCGAAGTGAATAATATATCAGCATTAGCTAGCTCTGTCAAATTAACTTTACCACTTGCAGAACTTTCCCTTGCAGATTCTCTACTCGCTATCATACCTTCTACCTGATAATCTTCTGGTAGAAGGCCAAATTCATGTGATTTGTTTAATAAAGAAATTAGTGAATCTGCCAGGGTTAAGAAACCCGTATTATTCGTCCATATCGCACTATCCCCGTTTTGTTTGTACAATTTGAGTACGTAATACCTGAATGGACCTACTGTAGAATCTTTCTCATAAGTGTTTAACGCATCCTGGAACTCCGATTCCATTTTTATGTGTATCTCATTTGGGGGAGTTGTTGCCGTTATTAAAACTACATCTTTCTTTTCCTTTGGTTCATCGGTACAAGAAGTAAAGAATAACAGTATAATAAGAAGTAAACTATTTAATTTGGCTAATGTTATCACAGGTTAAAATTCTTGATCACTGATGGATTTTATCAATAATTCTAAATACAATATAAAAAATATTTTCCTATACTCCTTTTCTTGTTTTTTTGTGTTTAAGGGCAATTCTCAGAACATACATGTTGTAAGACAGTTTAAGGAATATTGCTCTACGGTGAGTTATGATTACTCCCAAAGATTAGTTGAACTCAGGCAAATTATTCCTGGTCTTATATATGATCTTAGGTATGCAACTAAACAGAATTTCACAGGTAGAAACTTATATGAGAATACATTTAATTCAACATACCTTAGGTTGCCAGTGGCTCTTGCACTTAAAAAAGTAGAAGAGGAACTTGAAAAGTATAATTACTCTTTAAAGATATTCGATGCATACCGGCCTTACTCGGTAACTAAAAGGATGTGGGTATTAATTCATGATGACCGTTATGTTGCTAATCCTGCTACAGGATCAGGACATAATAGAGGTTTAGCGGTTGATCTTACCCTTGTAAATAGAATGACCGGAAAAGAGTTAAACATGGGTACAAACTTTGATAATTTTACCGATACTGCCCATCTTTCTTTTAAGAAATTACCAACCGACATTATTAAGAGAAGGGAATTATTAAAATCCGTAATGGAATTATATGGTTTTAAATCTCTTGAATCGGAGTGGTGGCATTACAGCTGGCCAAATAATAAGAATTATGATGTTTTAGATTTAAACTTTAAAACGTTAGCCAGGAAAAGCTGTAGGTAGCTTTTGTCCTATCAGCATTAAATCAACCAACACAATAGCAGTCACTGATTCAAGAACAGGAGGTACTCTTAGAGCAATACACAGATCATGTCTTCCTTTCACAGAGAATGATTCAACCTCGCCGATCTCCGAATTCCATGATTGCTGCTCTTTTGGAGTTGAAGATGTTGGTTTTACAACTGTTCTGAAAACAATATCATTAGAATTGGTTATCCCTCCAACAATCCCACCGGCGTTATTGGTATTAGTTTTCCCAGTTTTATCAATAATGGAATCATTGTGCTCAGATCCAAACATTTGAGCCGATTTAAACCCTGCACCAAACTCAATTCCTTTAATCGCGGGAATTGAAAAAGCAGCATGTGATATCAGCGACTCAACAGAGTCAAAAAAAGGTTCACCAATCGCGATTGGAACACCACTAACAGTACACTCAACAATCCCTCCTACAGAATCTTTTGCATCAATAGCTTTTTGTAGTCCCTTTTCAATATTGGATTCTCCTCCAACTTCTGTTATATAGGCCTTAATAGTTATGGGTTCCAACAACTTTTTTGCTACCACTCCGGCTGCCACCAAACAGACGGTTAACCGGCCGCTGAAGTGACCTCCACCCCTATAATCCTGGTAACCATTAAATTTTTTTTCCGCAACAAAATCAGCATGGCCAGGACGAGGAATAGCTTTTTGTTTTTCGTAATCGGAAGAGCGAGTATTCTTATTTTCAAATAAAATGGTTAACGGAGCTCCCGTAGTCTTTCCATTAAATATACCTGTACTAAAGATCGGTGTGTCATCTTCTTTTCTTGGTGTAGTACCTTTCTGCATTCCTCCTTTACGACGTTCAATATCGATAAGGAAATCCTCCTCAGATAACGATAACCCGGCAGGGCATCCATCTATAACAACTCCAACAACCGGCCCGTGTGATTCCCCTAAAATTGTTACACGAAATATCCTTCCAAATGAATTCATAAGTACTGCCTCCTATATCAAAGTTACTTGTACATTTAGTTGTTGGAGATCTTTCCAAAACCCGGGATAGGATTTGTTCACTGCTTCTGCACCATCAATTATAACCTCACCTTCAGCTCTCAATGAGGCTACAGCACAAGCCATAGCTATTCGATGATCATGATGTGAATTGACGGTACATGGTTTTACCGCGTTTACCCCTTCTACAATCATTTGATCCCCATCCAGCTCAATGTTTACTCCTAGCTTTCCAAATTCCTCTTGCAACGTTAATCCCCTGTTGCTTTCTTTGTGAGCTAAACGGGATACCCCCTTTATAACCGATTTCCCTTTACAATACGTAGCTAAAGCGGTTAAAGGCGGAAATAAATCAGGGCAATCAGTAGCATCAAATTCAAAGGCTTTAAGCTTTTGCTCTTTAACTGTTATCTCCTGTTCATTCACATTTATTTCTGCTTCAGATAAAAGTAGAGGCTCTATAACTGCTTTGTCAGCCTGGGATGAAAATACATCAAGTGCCTTAATGAGAATATTACCACTTATAGCTCCTGCAACTAATAAAAAAGCTCCCCCGCTCCAGTCTCCTTCAACGGTGTATTGAATTTCTTTATTATCAAACACACTTTTGGAATGATTTTCAAAATAGAACTCCCTATAAGAATTATTAATTGGAACTTTTAAACCAAATGTATTTAAAATATCAAGGGTTAAATCTATATACGGTTTGCTATTTAAATCATTCACAATGATGGAAACATCAGTAGCATCTGCAGCCGCGTAAGCAAACAAAAGACCTGTCAGAAATTGCGATGATAAAGACCCATCAACTATAATGCTCTTTGGCTGTAATGGTCCTTTTATTTGCAACGGCAATAATCCATTATTTGTACTGCACTGAACATTTAATTGTGGTAATACTTTATCAAAGAAATCTATTGGCCTTTTAAGTAAACTCCCAGTTCCTGAAATTGTTAGTTCTTTTGAAGAAACAGCAGCAATGCTGCTAAACATCCTCACTGAAAGGCCACTTTCACCACAATCGATTGTAGCTGCTTGTGGATTTATTCCATGGCTAACAATTTCTATATACTTTTCTTCATTTTTTACATCAGCACCTAACCTATGAATTATATCTAAAGCGGCAATGTCATCACCAGAATTGCCTGGATTACTCAAGACTGTTTTTCCCTTCTTAATCAAAGCTGCAGCACAGGCTCTTTGCATGGCACTCTTAGAAGCAGGTGCGGTCAACTCTCCCGAAATTCGTGATGGTGAAACAATAGCCTTCATTATAGAAAAGAATAAATTTGATCTATAGGCAATTCCTTAATTATAGCTCCGCCTAATTTCTTAAGTAAAATAAAATTGATAAATTCCTTATCTTTTTTCTTGTCCATCTTCAACACTTTAATTACCTCGTCCTTATCCAATTGTATAGCAGTAGGGAGGCCATAGGATTCAAGTACAGCAGATACTCTATCCTTATGTTTAAATCTTAAAAGAGAAGACGAAATACCAGATGCGTAGACCATACCGATAGAAATAGCTTGGCCGTGAGATAATTTATATTGATTTTCCAATGCATGCCCAATTGTGTGACCGAAATTTAAAAGCTTTCTATCACCTTTTTCATATTCGTCTTTTTGAACAATCCTTGTTTTTAAAAAAGAATTCCTCTCTATCAATTTAGATAATAAGTTCTTCCGCCTTTTATAGTACATAAAGCTATGAGATTCCAGTTCTTTGAACATTACAGCATCTTTAATGCAGGCATGCTTAATTATCTCCGCAAAGCCATTTCTTAATTCGTTATCTGGTAAGGTTGCAAGAAAGCTTATATCATATAATAAGAATTCAGGTTGTCGGATTATACCAACCATATTCTTATATAATCCCACATCAATCCCGTTCTTTCCACCAATAGAAGCATCTACCATCGATAACAAGGAAGTTGGAACAAAGCCAAAGCTTATTCCTCTCATGTAAATTGAAGCAATATAACCTGTCAAATCGGTGATTACGCCTCCTCCCACACCTATCAAAGTGGTTTTTCTATCAGCCCGATATTCAATTAACTGTTCAATAATAGAATTTACTGTAGGCTGTACTTTATACTGTTCTCCGGCTTTTATAACAATAGTTCTCCAGCCCTTAAATTTGTTTCCATGATTTGAAAAAACATTTTCATCTGTGATGATTATTGTATTGCTGTGATCAACAAGCTGTTTCAAATCATTAAACTTTCCCTCAAAGTAATATCCCACTGATGACGTGCTAAACCGAAAAACTTTTTTATGCATCAACTATTGAATATTTTAGTTTGATGTGAAATGCTCTCGAGGTGCACAGCATCAAAATACTTAGTTATAAATTCTTTACTTAGACCTAATTTCTCACCCTTCTTGCAAGCTCTTTCAAGTATCTCATTCCAGCGTTTAGTTTGTAGAATAGTTATATCATTTTCTTTCTTATAAAGAGCAATTTTTTCAGCTATTTTCATACGTTGGCCCAGGATATACATTAATTCATCATCAAGATGATTGATCTGTTGCCTTAGCTTTTCTAATGCAGCATGAAGTTCATCTGAATTAATATCTTCCTTACGCCATATAATTTCACCCAACATTTCACTTAACCTTTCAGGAGTGATTTGTTGTTTTGCGTCGCTCCACGCATTATCAGGATCTATATGTGTTTCGATCATCAAACCATCATAGTCAAGGTCTATCGCTTTTTGTGCCACTTCGAGAAGAGTATCTCTTCTACCACAGATATGGGATGGATCATTAATTATAGGTAAATCCGGGTTTCTCCTTTTCATTTCAATTGCCAGGTGCCACATAGGAGCATTCCTGAATTCAGTATTACCGTATGAGGAGAATCCACGATGAATTAATCCAATTTGTTTTATACCTGCCTTAGCTACTCGTTCAACTGCACCTAACCACAATTCCAGGTCAGGGTTAATTGGATTTTTAATCAAGACAGGAACATCTACACCTCTTAATGCATCTGCTAACTCCTGGACACTAAAAGGATTCACAGTGGTCCTTGCACCAATCCAGAGGACATCAACATCAAAGTGTAATGCATCCTCAACCTGTTTAGCTGTTGCTACTTCGACTGTTGTTGCAAGACCAAAATTTTGTTTTGCCTTTTGAAGCCACGGAAGAGCTTTTGTTCCAATACCTTCGAAATTGCCCGGCCTGGTCCGGGGTTTCCATATTCCGGCTCTCAGCATATCTACTTTTCCTGTTAGGGCAAGTTTTTCTGCTGTTTGGAGTACTTGTTCTTCTGTTTCTGCACTACAAGGTCCTGCAATGATTAATGGCCTTTTATTCCATTTTTCATTAACAACATCTTTAGTCACTGTTGCTGCTGATTGCATAATTATAGTATATGAAGGTTAACGATTTATTTCAAAATTCTGTTTATCTTATTAGCATTCTCTATTAATTCCTTTAAATAATTGCTATTTTCTTTTTCTAAGCAGGATTTAAACTTCCTTAATTGACTAAGGTGCTCATTTAAAACATCCAGTACGTTCTCTCTATTCTGCATTAAAACTGGAACCCACATGTCTGCATTACTCTTTGCCAAACGTACTGTACTCTCAAATCCGGCACTAGCCAGTTGGAATATGGCATCTTCTTCTTTTTCCTTTTCCAATACGGTATTTGCCAGTGCAAAGGAGGTAATGTGTGAAATATGACTTACATAAGCTACGTGTATATCGTGTTCTTTTTCATCCATGTAGACCAGGTGCATTCCAAGATGCTTGTATAAATCCTCGACTACTTTAAGCGCATCCTCATCTGAAGATTCTTTATCACAAATGACGGTAGCTTTACCTTTGAAAGCTCCTTTGACAGCTGCTTCTGGTCCACTATACTCGGTACCCCACATTGGGTGAGTCGCAACAAATCGCCCTCGGTTCCTGTGTTCCCTTACAACAGATAGAACGCCAGCTTTAATTGATCCTACATCAATAACAACTTGTTTTTTTATATCGGTTAATATCCCAGGCAACATCTCCTCAACTGCATTAACCGGTATCGCAAGGATGATGAGATCAGATTTAGTAATTGCACTTTTTAAAATATCTTCTTCATCTATTAAGCCTAACTCCAATGCTCTTTGAATATGATGGCTGTTTGAATCTACTCCAATAACCTTTTCAGCTATCCCATAATCTTTCAATGCAATTGCAAAAGACCCACCTATTAAACCAGTACCAACAACTGTTACTATCATTTTATTTAACTCTAACTGAATTTATTCTTTCAATAGCTTCCTTCAACTTTTCTTCAGTACTGCATAAACTAATTCTTACAAAATGATTCCCTTCACTGCCAAATATTCCACCCGGAGTTATAAACACCCGTGAGTTTGTTAATACTTCATCGCTAAGGAGAAACCCATCCTTTTTATCAGTAGGAACCTTTGCCCAAACAAACAAGCCAACCTGTTCTCTATTATACGTACAGTTAAGAATGTCGAGTAGTTTATATACAAGATCTCTTCTGTTTCTATACACAATATTTACCTGATCGTACCAATTTTTAGTTTGTTTAAGAGCTGTTACTGACGCCATTTGAATAGGATAAAACATTCCACTATCCATATTGCTTTTAAAACGTAAGATTTCTTCTATTCTCTCTTTAGCACCGGCAACAATCCCAATCCTCCACCCGGCCATATTATGCGACTTACTTAAAGAATTCAATTCAACTACTACCTCCTTTGCACCTTCAATACTTAATAAACTTAAGGGATCATCATTCAGAATGAAACTGTAAGGGTTATCATGGCAAACAAGAATATTATTCTGTTTACCAAAGGTTACCAACTGCTGGAAAAGCTCTTTCGTAGGTGCCTGTCCAGTAGGCATATGCGGGTAGTTCACCCACATTAACTTTACCCTTGAAAGATCCATTGACGAGAGTAAATTAAAATCCGGCTGCCAGTGACCATCTTCAGTTAATTCATAATACACCGGTATTCCCCCTGCCAATTTAGTAGCACTTGTATAGGTGGGATAACCAGGATTGGGGATCAATGCTTCATCGCCTTCATTCAGATAGGTCATGCTGATGTGCATAATTCCTTCTTTTGACCCAATGAGAGGCAATATCTCTTTATCCGGATCTAAAGATACATTGTACCAATTCTGATACCACTCAGCAAATGCTGCTCGCAATGCAGGTACCCCTTTATAATTCTGATAGCCATGCACATTCGGTTTTGCCGACTCTATATCCAATGTTTCAATTACCTTAGTTGAAGGAGGCATATCCGGGCTACCAATTCCCAGGTTGATGACATTAGCACCATTTTTATTCAATAATTCAATCTCACGAAGTTTCCGGGAAAAATAATATTCCCCTATCCCATCCAATCTTTTCGCAGTTTCTATTTTCATAACTAACGGCTTGTATGTTTTCCATTCCTGTACAATCCGTACACTTTTATTTCTTCGGTAAGCGGTTCAATTTTCTTTAGTACCTGATGAAATTGCTCTTCTGAATCCAACTCCATATCTGCATGGAAGTTGTATTTCCAGTTACTCCCCGGAATAGGAAAGCTTTGAAGCTTACTTAAATTAATTCCTCCTTCTGCAATTTTCGTCAGAACCCGGGCTAAACTCCCTTTAGAATGATCAGTTTTAAAACTAATAGAAGCTTTATCGGCATTCTCTATAGGAACATTGCTTCTTTGCAACACCAGGAAACGAGTATAGTTATTCTTTTCTGTATGAATATTCTCGGCTATAATTTCGAGATCAAATAATTCAGCTGCTCGTTTCCCTGCAATTGCAGCAGTATGTTTTTTCTTTTGCTGGTGAATAAATTTTGCACTCAGGGCGGTATCCTCAGTTTCTACCAATTTCCAATTATATTGAACTAAGTAGTCGAGGCATTGCTGAATTGCCATTGGGTGAGAATGTACTTCACGAATATCGTCGAAAGAAACACCGGGATTAACTAATAAATGTTGCTTTATAGGTAGGTAAACTTCTCCTATTACCTTTAGATTTGACTTCTGTAATAAGTTGTAATTCGGCAAAATGCTGCCTGCTATTGAATTCTCAATAGCCATAACTCCCGCATCGGTTTCTTTAGTTTTTGCCAGGTTAACAACTTCCCGGAAAGTGGCACATGGGAAAATATTAATGTCTTTTCCAAAGAATTCTTCTGCTGCAATCTGATGAAAGCTACCTTCAAACCCCTGAATAGATACCTTTTTCATAATTTAATAAAAATCCCGGCTTTAGGCCGGGATCTTATGCTGAATTAATCATTTACAAAATTTCAACAAAAGCAATCCCGGCTGCTTCTAAAATAGAAGAAGAAATAATAATAACGGTATGCCTTTGTTGTTAACATCACTGCGCAAATATATAGGGAGAACGAAAAATAAAAAAATTTTATCTGCGCACCGAATCAGCTTCATTCATCCTGATCCTTCTGCCTTTATACTTTTTTCCGTCTATCGAACGAATCATTTGGTTGGCAGCCTGTTTATCCACTTCTAACCAGGTATTCATCTCCTTCAAATCAACCCGGCCCAGTACTTCTTTATTTAAATCACTCATATCTAGAATAAACTGGAGAAAACTTGCTTTATAAAAGCCATCCTTTGTACCCAGGTTAACAAACAGCCGGGTATAATTTCCATTACCACCAAATTCCCTCCCCCGGGTGTCCCTCGTTCTTCCCTGGTGTTCTCCTTTATTTAATCGGCTTTCTTTACGCTCTCTTATATTCAGATCTTCAGCGTTTTCATAATACTTTAAAAAACGATCGAACTCTAAAGCAGCTACCCGTTGAAGTACTTCTTCTTTACTTTTATCCTGAAACTTTTCCTTTAACATCGGCAAGTAGGTTTCATAATCACCATGACTAATATCTGCCTGTTGCAACTTGTCCATAAAATAGAAAAATTGTTTTCGGCAAACATCCTTTCCGGAAGGTATTTCCAGCTTATGAAAAGGCACCTGGACTATTCTTTCAATCTGTCTTAATTTCTGAGTTTCACGCACATGAACGATTGACATACATACTCCCGTCTTTCCCGCTCTCCCGGTTCTTCCGCTTCTGTGTGTGTATATTTCAACATCATCTGGAAGTTCATAATTTATAACATGCGTTATTCCCTGAACATCTATGCCTCTTGCTGCAACATCTGTTGCAATTAATAATTGTAATGTTTTTTCACGGAATTCACCCATTACTTTGTTTCGCTGAACCTGGGTAAGATCTCCATGTAAGGCTTCGATGTCATAACCTTCTCTTGTAAGCTTTTCAGATATTTCCTGGGCGTCAACTTTTGTCCTGGTAAAAATAATCCCATACATGCCTGGATTAAAGTCAATAAGCCTTTTTAAAGCTTCATATCTATGATGGGCTGTAGTTATAAAATACTGGTGGTCTATATTCTTATTAGCGGTGTTAATCTTTCCCAACGTTATCTCCACAGGCTTCTGCATATAGCGCTTACTTACACTTTTAATTTCAGTGGGCATAGTAGCGCTGAATAACCACGTACTTTCACGGAGAGGGGTATTTTGAAGAATAAATTCGATATCTTCCTGGAAGCCCATATTTAACATTTCATCAGCTTCATCCAGGACAACATACTTAATTTCACCAAGATCAATTGCCTTCCTTTCTATAAGGTCGATTAGCCGGCCGGGGGTAGCAACAACAATTTGAACTCCTCTTCTAATATCCCTTATTTGCAACGATATTGATGCGCCTCCATAAACAGCCACCAGGTTTACCCTATGCAGATGTTTCTTGAATTTTTCAATATCACTTACAATTTGCAGGCAGAGTTCTCTTGTCGGGCAAATTATTAACGCCTGGGGAAATTTCTTGGTTTGATCAATTAATTGCAACAAAGGCAATCCAAAGGCAGCTGTTTTGCCGGTGCCTGTCTGAGCGAGGCCAACCAGGTCGGTAGTGCCAGCCAATAAAACAGGTATGGCCTTTTCCTGTATTGGTGTAGGTTCAGTAAATCCTAATTCTTCAATAGCTTTCAATAAAGAAGCTTCCAGGCCCAGGCTCTCAAAAGTTGACATAAATAAATTTGTGCAAAGATAACCGCTGACAAAAGTGTTTAGATAAGATTCCTTAATGCAATATTATAAAAACAAAGCTGCCCTGTTAACCAGGGCAGCGTCTAACGATTGCTTGCCATATGAAAAAATTCTACAGCATTACATCATTTAAAACAAACACCTTATTTCTTAGTTGTGTCAGTAACTACATGTGTTGTGTCAGGTGTAACTGGAGCAACAGTTGTTGTTGTGTCAGGTGTAGTAGGTGCTGTTGTTGTAGTAGTAGTTGTTGTGCTGTCTGTAGTTGTTGCGCTGTCACTTGAATTGTTACAAGCTACTAAAGCTCCTGCGATGGCTAAAACTCCGATGATCTTTTTCATGTGAATTGTAATTTTTGATTGTTTATAAACAGATTTTATTTCTTTTCTTTTTTCTCATTTTTTTCATGTGCAGCGCGAGCAGAATCTTGCTTATTCTTACTTGAGTCAATCATTTGCTCTTTAACATTCGTCGTAGAATCAATGGCTTCTTTCTTTTCACTGGCTGTAGAATCAATTGCTTCCTTTTTTTCCTTGGCTATAGAATCTAAAGAATCTTTAGCATCACTTGCTGTATTTGCAGAATTGTTACAAGAAGCAAAAAATGCTACCGCAACCAAAGCGATAAAAACCTTTTTCATTTTGTTGATTTTATGGGGTTATTAATTGTCCTTTTTTGCTGAATCACGCCCGTTTTCTATCTTTTTCCTTATGCTTTGCTCTATCTGCTCTGACTTTGACTTTACAGAATCCGCGAGTCGATCAGCTGTCGTATCAATAGATTTTCTAATGCTATCAAGCTTCGATTCTGAATTCCCAGTGCTACTATTGCATCCGGATATAAGCAAAATCAGCAACAAACCAAACCACTTCATGCTCTCTGATTTGGAATTAATACGTCATTTTAAAAAAGGTAACCCAGTTCTTAAAATTTTTTTTAGACCTTAGTTGGGTTACTATTTCCCTATATAGGTATTAAACATTAGGCAGTTGAAATCCGAAACAATAGAAAAATCGTTATTAGAAGGGCTCGCCAGGAACGACAAAAAGGCTGTTGAATCCATATATAAGGAAAATTTCAACATGGTACAGGCACTTGTAATCAATAATAACGGGTCGACTGAAGATGCTAAGGACATTTTCCAGGAGACAATGATTGTACTTTTTGAAAAGGCTCAATCCAGCAGCTTTGAATTGAATTGCAAGCTGAAAACATTCATTTATTCTGTAAGTCGTCGATTGTGGCTGAAAAAGTTAATGCATCAAAACAGGTATAACCTGTCAGAAAACCACGAGGACCTTGTTTCAGTAGATGACGAAGTAGAAGAACATGAAAAACGGAACCTGGAATTCCTTATGATGGAAAAAGCAATGAACAGCCTGGGAGAACCGTGTAAAAGCCTTCTTGAAGCATTCTACCTGGAGAAGAAAAATATGCAGGATATAGCAGCTAGTTTCGGGTACACCAACTCTGAAAATGCTAAAACACAGAAGTATAAGTGCTTAATGAGACTAAAAAGACTATTCTTTACTCAATATAAAAGAGAACCACTATAAATGGAAGACATTAAAATATTAGAGGCGGTTGAAAAGTACATATCTGGTCAGATGAGCCCGGACGAACGCGTTGCTTTTGAACTCTTACGAAAATCCAAACCGGAAGTTGACCAGCTTGTTGTTGAACACACTTATTTTCTTCAACAATTAAATCGGTTTGATGAAATCAAGAATTTCAAAGAAGTACTGAATGAAACACATATCCACCTCGCAGAAGATGGTATAATAAAATCGCCAAAACTGGCCGGTAAGGCTAAAGTCATCTACCTTTTTAATAAATACAAGAGAGTTGCTGCTATCGCTGCCTCTATTGCGGGCATAACAGCTCTGACTATTAGCGCACTTGTATGGTCTTTATCACCTGGTAAGAACGTAACAAGTGGCTACCAACAGTTAAGCAGAGAGATCAATGATATTAAAAACCATAATAAAAAATTAGATACCGAGATTAAAACGGTTAAAAATACTATCGCTACAACTCCCCCTGTAAATTATACAACGGGTGGCACAGGTTTCCTTGTTGATGTAAAGGGATATATTGTTACCAATGCCCATGTGATTGAAGGTGCTGAAAATATAGCAGTTCAAAACAGTACAGGTAAGGAGCTTAAGGCTAAGGTTGTTTATACCGACCAGGCGAAAGATCTTTCTATTCTTAAAATTGATGATCAAAACTATAAATCCCCATCCTCTATTCCCTATGCTCTTAGAAGATCATCAGCAGATATTTCTGAACCAATATTCACCTTAGGTTATCCTCGTAATGATATTGTTTATGGTGAAGGATACCTGGCTGCAAAAACCGGTTTTGATGGCGATACATTGTCTTGCCAGATCTCCATTGCAGCGAACAGAGGTAATAGCGGTAGTCCCGTTATCAATCGCAAAGGTGAAATAATTGGGGTGCTCAATGCCAAACAAACAACTGAAGAAGGCGCCGTATTTGCTGTTCAATCCAAGTATATCGTGAGCATACTAAATAAACTACAGAAGTCTGATAGCTCACTTCAACGTTTGAAGATACCTTCTGGTTCTTCGCTTAAGGGTTTAGACAGAACCCAACAGGTAAAGAAAATCTCTGATTATATATACATGGTTAAAGTAGATTAATAAAAAAACCGCCCAAAGGCGGTTTTTCTTTTAACTCCACAAGTGCGCAGGATAATTCCCCCTGGATACCAGTTCATTCAAACTACGCTGAACAATAGGTGCATCCTCTTTATAAGTAACTCCAAACCATTGTGATGAAGTTGGAATAACCTTTATTACTCCCAAACCTCTTTTAATATATTGGTCAGCAACATAAGGAATAAGGAATTCAGCTTTAACGTTTGAAATATTGTTATCCAGGAAGTTGGCAAATTCATTCCTCATATAAGCTAAAATTGATGGATCAAAACACCAAAAGTTCATGGAAGCCTTAGCAGTTTCCGGTAAAGGATGTTTACTCCCATCCGTTTCCTCGTAAACCATTTGTCCATTCTCCCGATACAATTTCAATCGTTCATTAATTTCAATCAGATTTCCATCTGCATCCACCTCGCAGACACCCCTGCTTACAGACCCATATTCGGACAATGTTTTTGCTAACTCATACCCGATGATCGCATGTTTATCAGGTTTACATTGAGTGACCAGGAACTCATAAGCTTTTTTAAAAGCATCCGTTCCGTAAAAATCATCAGCATTAATTACCGCAAATGGTTCTTTTATTACTTCATGGGCAGCTAATATAGCATGAGCAGTACCCCATGGCTTAACTCTATCCTTTGGTATTGACCTATTGCCAATGAACAGATCCATTTCCTGGTACACGTATTCTGTTTCAATCCGACCTTTCAGTTTAGGCTCAAAGATGTTCTTAAAATCATCAGAAAACTCCTTGCGTATGATAAATACAACTTTTGAAAAACCTCCCTTAATTGCATCGTAAATCGAGTAGTCCATGATTGTTTCACCACCAGGCCCGAATTGCTGAATCTGTTTCATGCTTCCATATCTTGATGCCATACCTGCGGCCATAATCACTAATGTTGGGTTCATATGCTATTTTTAGATTGCGTGCGAAATTAACGATAATGACTTTCGCATAGGTCTCATGAATCATATTTCAAAGAATATTAAGGTTGAATCGATCTCGTCCAGGTGCAACTTACCTGTTCATGTAGATGTGTTTAGAATGGATGAGGTACACCCACTTATATCGGGAAATAAATGGTTCAAATTAAAGCAGTACCTGGTAGAAGCAGAACAGTTCGACAAGAAAGTGATTGTAACCTTTGGAGGACCTTATTCCAATCATATAATCGCTACTGCAGCTGCAGGCAAGGAACTCGGGATAAAAACAGCTGGAGTGATTAGGGGAGAACAGCCAGCGACTCCCTCTCATACGCTCAAAAATGCCGAACTATTTCAAATGAAATTATTCTTTACATCAAGGGAACATTATAAAATGAAAACCATACCACAACAATTACTGGAAATGTATGCTTCCGACCAGTTATATATTATTCCTGAAGGTGGATATGGTCAGCAAGGAATGGCTGGCATCAGGGAAGTGTATAACTTATACAATTTGCAAAAATATGATTACATCCTTTGTGCAGTCGGAACAGGTACCACATTAGCTGGGCTAATAGCTGCGGCACCTCCAAACCAGAAATTAATAGGAATCAGTGTTTTTAAAAACAATTTCTCTTTAGAACAACAGGTGGAAATCCTTTTAGGTGGTCATAACAATAACTTTCAAATCATACATGATTTCCACTTCGGTGGATATGCTAAATACAACGAAGAACTTATTTCTTTCATGAATGATTATTACAACAAAACTTCTATTCCTTCTGATTTTGTTTATACGGGCAAGCTATTCTTCGCAGTTGACCAATTGATCAAATTAAAATTCTTTCCGAAAAGTTCTTCCATATTAATACTTCACTCCGGCGGATTACAAGGCAATGATTCACTCAGAAAGGGAACGTTAATTTTCCGGTAAAAAACCTGCGGCAGATTATATTTGTAGCTGTACAAGCCAGAGATTATTCCTATGAGCCGTTGGATTTACTTGATTTCGTTATTTATACTTTCTTTTGGTTCTTCCTATTCACAGGATACATTGCCGAACTTCTCAGTTAAGAATATTGGAGAAAATAATATCATCGTAAGCTGGTTGAATAATTATGATCTTTTAAAGCAGATCAGCATACAGACCTCTCATGATAGCCTGACAAATTACAGGACCTTACTCACATTAACTGATCCTAATTCGAAGGAGAATGGATATCATGATGCCAAAGCAATTAATGATCACATGTACTACAGGTTGTTTATTGTAAAAGGGAATGGTGAGTTCTTTTTTACAGCAGCCAAACAACCGGTAATCGATTCTTTTGAAACCACAGCTACTGGTCCTAAAAGGAAGCTAAACAACAGGCCTGATTTCATTCCTTCATTCTATGTGTATACAAACCAGGATGGTTTTGTTTACCTCAATCTCCCCGATGCTGACCGCAAAAAATACAGTCTTAAATTTTTCGAGGAAGATAATTCTTTCTTGTTTGAGATCAGGAACATTAAGGAATCCGGGCTTACACTAGATAAATCAAACTTCCTCCATGCCGGATGGTTTAAATTTGAATTGTATAATGATAACAAACTAGTTGAAAGAAACAGGGTTTACCTTGAGAAAGAATTTTGACTTTGGTTTACTATTTCCACTTTGAATATCTTTTCAAAGTTGCGCTTCACTTTTTCTTTCACTTCTTCCATATCAACTTTGCGCCCCAGTTCTTCTTTAATAGAAGTGACCTTTTTGTTTTGAATTCCACAAGGTATAATGTCATTAAAATAATTGAGATCTGTATTCACATTTAAAGCAAAGCCGTGCATTGTGATCCAGCGACTGCACCTAACTCCCATAGCACAAATCTTCCTTTCTTTTCCCTTTAAGTTTGAATCGATCCAAACGCCCGTTTCACCGCTAGAGCGACCGGCAACAATCCCATACTCTTCGAGTGTCTGAATAATAACTTCCTCCAATTCACGCAGGTAGCGGCCAATGTCAGTATAGAATTTTTCCAGGTCCAGGATTGGATAGCCTACTAATTGTTCAGGACCATGAAAGGTTATATCTCCCCCCCTGTTCGTATGATAAAATTCGATTCCTTTTTCAAGTCTTTGTTGGGCATCAATTAATACATTCTCCATTTTTCCACTTTTCCCAAGAGTATAAACCGGAGGATGCTCAACAAAAAGAAGATAATGCTTTGTTTCTTTCGGCTGTTTCTCCATACTCCTGACATTAACCTGGTCAACCGCATTGATCAATTTCTTTTTTACCGAAAGATTTTCCTGCATCAATACATCCTGGTAATCCCAGGCTGATTTATAATCCATGTGGCCAAGATCACGAAATTCTACTTTCTGTTTATCCATTTTACAAATTTAGAGCACTCACCCCTTTATTTTTGCAGAATATGACGCCAACCGGATTGCCTGAAGAAGACCTGAATACGGGTAGTGATGAATTGTATGAACGTTTTGCATTTACCATAGATAAAGGACAGGAACCTCTTCGCATAGATAAGTTCCTCATGAACCGAATTGAAGGTGCAACGCGCAACAAACTTCAACAGGCAATAAATACAGGATTGGTATTGGTAAATGGTAAAGAGGTAAAACAAAACTATAAGATCAAACCATACGATAGTATCATCGTCTATTCAGATCTGTCACCAGAATCAACCGATATTGTTCCCCAGAAGATGGATCTTGATATTGTGTATGAAGATGATGATATATTGATAATTAATAAACCTGCCGGAATGGTGGTGCATCCGGGTAGTGGCAATTATCACAGCACATTATTAAACGGCATAGCCTGGTATTTACAACATGAGAATCCAGCTCTTACAGAAGATGTGTTACCCCGGTTTGGATTAGTGCACCGCATTGATAAGAACACCAGTGGTCTGCTTGTGCTGGCAAAAAAGGATCATGCAATGCGACAGCTGGCAAGGCAGTTCTTCGACCATACGGTAAGGAGAAAATACATAGCCCTTGTATGGGGAGACCCCGTTAATGAAGAAGGTACCATTGTAGCACACGTAGGAAGAAATTTAAGATACCGCAAGCTTTTTGAAGCCTATCCTGAAGGGGATCATGGGAAAGATGCCATTACTCATTATAAAGTTCTTGAGAGATTTAATTATGTTACGCTTGTTGAATGTGTGCTGGAGACAGGTCGCACCCACCAGATCAGAGTGCACATGAAATATATCGGGCATCCCTTATTCAATGACGATTTTTATGGAGGTGATAAAATAGTTAAAGGCACCATCTTCAGCAAGTACAAGCAATTTGTTGATAATTGTTTTGCCGTTTGCCCGAGGCAGGCGTTGCATGCAAAGACCTTAGGATTTGAGCATCCTGTAACTGGTAAGGATATGTTTTTTGAAGCCGAAATACCGAATGATATGTCTGTTGTAATAAAAAAGTGGCGAGACTACGTTAAGACTATTAAGCTCTAACTATACTTAGGATTGCTTACCCGGATGATTACCGAATTTCTTCTGCCAGTCAAGTATCCCCCCTTCGACGTTGAACGTACTTTTAAACCCCAGTTGATCAAGAATCATACAGGCCATTGCACTTCGTTTACCACTTCTGCAATAAATAAATACATCTTCATCCTTCAGGTCTTCCAGTTCTTCAACCTGCATTGTTTGAAATTTCCCGAGGGGAACCAACTTCCCTCCAAGGTTTGCTTGCTCATATTCGTGTGGTTCCCGGCAATCAATTAGATTTACCTTCTCTCCACTCTCCAACTTATTTTTTAGTTCTTCAACAGTTATTATTTTCATTGTTGTTCTACTTGTGGTTGTACTGGTTGATTAATATGGGTGGAATCACTAACAGGCCTTTCTACGGACAGCCGAATGTCAATCATTTGTCCCGCCCTTATGCTCAAACGTTTACCATCTTCAGTGCGTGGAGCCGGGCGTTGCCAGTACACGAATGAAGATAAAGTATCACGAACATCAGGATTAGGAAGAACAGCTCCCAGTATCAGGCCTTCAGCGTCAAGCAACGCTCGTGCTTCATCGTAGGTACGACCTATAAGATCGGGCACTGCCACAAAATCCTGCCCAACCCCGCTACCTAAAACCAAAGAAATCTTACTTCCCATTTTCAATTTAGTTCCAGGCGTGATAGATTCACCATTAAATAATTGATCGAGCACTGAATTCTTTGCAAAGTCTGCCTTGTAAGTTGTATCACCGATCCTTAGTCCAAGGTTTCTCAACACCAATTCAGCATTTCTGAAACTGTATCCTTTCAGATTTGGCATTTCTACATCCGGTGGTACAAACCGGTTGATTGTCACATAAACAGTTCTGTTCACCTTTACAACTTCATCCGGATCCGGTACCTGCTTAATGACCATCCCGGGCGGCAGCGAATCATAATACAACGAATCCTGCACTACTACATCAAAACCTTTTGAATCCAGTATTGATTGTGCTTCCGGCAAAGTTTTTCCTGTTACCGCAGGAACAGTCAATGACTTCCCATGCTTTGTGATCCATTGTAAAGACAACATGAAAATCACAACCAAAATGAGAACTAGTAAAACAGCAACCAATACATTAAACCATAGTGGACGCCGTGCAAGAAGTGTAAACATCAAAGAAATTCTATTTCGGTTTGCAAGATAGTTAAAGTGAAAGCTGTTTTAGTTACCTATTTTCTAAAGCTTCGTCGAGGAGCAAACTATAAAAATCCTGTAATTGCCATCCTTTTGCTCTTACCTGTTGAGGCACTACACTGGCGTCACTCTGGCCCGGAATAGTATTAATCTCCAACATATAAGGACGATCCTCCGCTTCATTATAGATGAAATCTATTCGCACTACTCCTTTACAATTAAAGACCTGGTAAATGGATTTTGCCGCCTGTTGCAATTTTTCCTTCCAATGATCTGGAAGTTGAGCAGGAGTTGTTTCGGTTGATTTGCCATGGTATTTAGCTTCAAAATCAAAAAACTCTTTATGAGAAGTGACTTCCGTTATCGGCAAAACATTGATCTCCCCTTTTGCCCTGAACACGCCTACAGTAAATTCACGTCCCTCGATCATCTCCTCCACCAACACCTGGTCATCTTCCTTAAAGGCTTTTTCTATTGCCATACCTAATTCCTCTGTAGCTTCATTAACCTTCGACATTCCAATACTTGATCCCCCATTGTTTGGCTTCACAAAAACAGGGAACTTTAAATTACTTATCACTTCATCTGCACTGGTAAACTGATCTTTGATGAACAATACAGAGCGCGCCACAGGAATACCTGACATAGCGGCAACAGCTACTGTGTACCTCTTGTTGAAGGTGAGGGCAGATGTTGCTGCATTGCAACTGGTATAGGGCAACTTCATTAAATCAAAATAACCCTGTAGTTTCCCATCTTCACCCGGAGTGCCATGCATACCAATGAATACTCCATCAAAAGTGATCTTCTCACCATCAATGCAAATTGAAAAATCATTCTTGTCAACTATAGTTCTTTTTCCTCCCTTCTCCTCATAAAACCATCCGGAAGGATTAATGTCCACCTGGTAAACATCATATTTATCCTTATCTAAGTGTGAATAGATGGTTGCCGCAGATTTATAAGATATCACCGCTTCACCTGAAAGACCTCCTGTCACTAACGCTATTTTTGCCTTCATGAGATTTGTTTAGTATGCTGACCTTTTTGAAAAGTTGCTCAAATTTGAAGAAGCTTTCATGAAATTCCAAAAGGAATTCTGTGCATTACGGGGAGCAGTTACAATTTAGCACCATTCAGTTCGTGCATCATCCATTCTTAACAAGATGTTGCGATTTCACCTACTTTAATTCAACCTGGAGGTAACTAAATAATAAAGAAGACTTTCAATGGTGTTTTCACGCAGTAACTAAAGGGTTTGCATGGAGTTAGCATGGAGTTAGAACGGCTTTACCCCTTGCAAAGTCCATGCAAAGTCCATACACAAGCCATGCAAACGTTATGAATTCGCAGAGGAATTGATTAGCAGATTAGCGAATGAGTCAATTAGCAGATGAAGATGCTATCAATCTGCAAATTTGCTAATCGGCACATCTGCTCATCCTCTCCCTCGCCTTTTAATTGCTAATCGGCTCATTTGCCAATCAGTTCATTCTTCATACCTCCGGAAAATAAATAAGGTGAACGACTTTCGTCCTTCACCTTTTTACAACAGGAAATATCACCTGTTTTTATGAGCAGTTGGTACTGCAAGAGTATTGTACCATTAAGGTACAAAATTACTCAAATATGTAACTTTTCTTTTTTAGCAAGGAGCTCATCTACCGTTTCCTGGTACATTTCATCAGGAACACAGCAATCAACCGGACAAACCGCAGCACACTGAGGCTCTTCGTGGAATCCCTGGCACTCGGTGCACTTGCTTGGTACGATATAATAAGTATCAACTGCTATCGGAGCATTCCGCTGATCAGCATCTACGACTGTTCCATCAATTAAGGTATGTGGTCCTTTTACAGTAGTGCCATCGGAGATGGCCCACTCTACACCACCTTCATAAATTGCATTATTAGGGCACTCCGGTTCACACGCGCCGCAATTAATACATTCTTCGGTAATCTTTATAGCCATAAGTAGTTAAGTTGAGTTGTACGCAATTAATTTTGCGCAAATTTAATCTGTGGGACTGAATTTACAAGAAAGAAAAGATTTACTGGTGCTATTAGGGGAGTTTATGGGCGGAGAAGATGAACAATGGGCTTTTTTTAAACAGAAAGCCTATTCGGAAAACAGGTGGTTTATCCCGGAGTTTATTGAGCTTGCAGTACAGAATATTGTTATCAATTACCTCCAGGCTGATCAACTTCAGCGACTGATTGATCAATACAATATTCCTCATGAAAATATCAAACCCAAAAGAATCGGAATCGTGATGGCCGGTAATATACCGCTGGTTGGCTTCCACGATTTTCTTTGCGTATTTATCACGGGCCATATTGCAGTAATAAAACCTTCGTCAAAGGATGAAGTATTGATTTCCTTTCTCGTAAGAAAAATGAAGCAATGGAACAGGGAAGCGGAACAATTTATTCTTATCCAGGATCTCCTGAAAGATTGTGATGCCTATATCGCAACCGGCAGTAACAATTCTGCACGTTACTTTGAATTTTACTTTAGAAAAAGGCCAAACATTATCCGGAAAAACCGCACTTCTATTGCTGTACTTACCGGTAATGAAACGCAGGAAGAATTAAACTTGCTCGCTGATGACGTTCACCAGTATTTTGGATTGGGTTGCCGGAACGTCACGAAAATTTTTGTTCCTTATGGATATGATTTCGTTCCCCTTTTAAATTCTTTTAGGAAATATCATCATCTTATCAATCATAATAAATACAGGAATAATTACGAATACAACCTGGCTGTTCACATCCTGAATAAGCATCATTATATGACTAATGAGAGCATTATCCTGGTTGAAGAGTCTTCCGCTTTTTCGCCTATAAGCCAATTGAATTACGAATTTTATTCTGATATCACAAAAGTTTACAGGCAACTGGAAGGTGATCAGTCGATTCAATGTGTAGTGGGTAATCAAAGAGAAAAATTTGGCGAGGCACAAGTGCCTGGTATATGCACTTTTGCTGATAATGTTGATACTATGAATTTTTTACTTGGATTATCGTGAGAACATATCAAAAAAGAAGTACGAAGACCTTAGTAAATTATATGTTAAACTGGAAATTCGGTTTAATTTTCCTCACCGGGTAGTGTTACTTTGTTTAGCGAAGGCACGTATTTTGTCATTATAGATCAATAACGCAAATCGTAAGACATGAAATTGAAACAAATTTTGCTCATTGTGGCCATCAGTGCTGCATCTGCTGTGGGAAGTGTGGCATTGTATAACAAAATTTCACATGATAATGTAAATTATATTGGCTCCGCTCAACATGGATATCCTGCTAATTATGCAGGATTTTTTGACGGTAAACCTGCAAGTCCGGCAGATCCTACTGATTTTACGAGAGCGGCTGGAACAGCTGTACCTGCTGTTGTTCACATAAAAACTAAGATACCAGCCAAGAAAGTTTCAAATGATATACCCCGCCGCAGAAGCATATTTGACGATTTCTTCGGAGATGTATTCGGAGAGATGGGTCCCAATATTATTCCTGAGCAAAGAGCATCAGGAAGTGGAGTTATCATAAGTGAAGATGGGTATATAGTAACAAATAACCATGTGATCACAGATGAAAACAATGGAAATATTGCTCCTGAGATCATGGTGACGTTGCACAATCGTAAATCATATAAAGCCCGTGTTGTCGGCCGTGATCCAAGCAGTGATATTGCAGTGTTAAAGATTGATGGTACTAAGCTTCCTTTCCTTGTTTATGGTAATTCAGATAACATTCAGTTAGGTCAGTGGGTTTTAGCCATCGGTTATCCACTAACACTTGAAACAACCGTAACAGCAGGTATCATTTCCGCTACAGGCCGTGCAATAAATATTAATGCCCGTCAAACACGTAAAGGTGATACACCTGTTGAATCTTTCATACAAACTGATGCAGCAGTGAACCAGGGAAATAGCGGTGGTGCTTTAGTGAATACAAATGGTGAATTGATTGGGATTAATTCAGCTATCCTCGCTCCTACAGGCACCTATGCAGGCTACTCATTCGCTATTCCGGTCAACATAATCAAAAAGATCGTCAATGATATTGTGAAGTTTGGAGATGTTCAAAGAGGTTACCTGGGCGTTACTTACTATCCTACTGATAACATGACTGAGGAGCAAATAAAGAGCCTTGGCATTCCTACTGATATTGATGGTGTTTATGTTTCTTCAGTTTCTAATGATGGTGGAGCTGCAGCAGCAGGGATTAAAAAGGGTGATGTGATCACTAAGGTGAATAACAACCCGGTTACTTCAGGTCTCCAGATGAGTGCTCAAATTGCCTCTTTCCGTCCAGGTGATAAGGTACCCGTAAGTTATATGAGGGGAGGTAAGGAGTATACAGTGACAGTTATTCTGAAGAAAAAAACTGATGTTGTAACTAATAATATAGGAACCCGTTTAGGTGCTGACCTGGCTACTCTTGATAAGGCAAAAGCTACCAAATATGGCATTGATGGAGGAGTGATAGTAAATAAAATTTTTGATGGAGGTACACTCAATAATGCCCGTGTTCAACAAGGATTTATTATTACCAGCGTAATTACTCCTGATGGCGAGCAGGAGGTAACCACAACAGACCAGTTGAATGAAGTATTGCAAAACGTAACAGGAACGGTGCGAATCCAGGGAATCTATCCTGGATATGCAGAGCCTTACACCTATCCATTAAATCTCGGGCAATAAGTTGTCTCTTACAAAGCATATAAAAGGCTACGGTATCGTAGCCTTTTTTTATAAGCGTCTGCCCATTTATATATTCTCAAGAACGGCATAGTCCCATGGCTGCATCCTGAAACACATTACGTTTGAAATGGGCGGATCCTGCCGGTGAAATATATCAATAAAGTCGCCGTTGAGTTCTACATTCAGATCCACATCTACAGGTTGGTCCGAAAAGTTGAGCATCACGAGCACTCTCCTTTCCTCCTTATGACGTATGTAGCAAAAAATCTTATCATCTACATTTGAGAATACCCTAATAGTGTCTGCGTCAGAAGCCAGGGCCGGATTATTCAACTGCAGATGCAAAAGTGTTTTATAGAACTGGTGATATTGAATTTCATCAGTCCAATCGATAGCATCTTTCCTGAAAAATTCTAACCTCTTTTTATTCGGAAGTTCCTGGCCACTATAGACCAGGGGAATGCCGGGCCAGGTACAACTTAAAACTGCCAGGACCTTAGTCATTGCTCCATACTTTTCGAACTCTGTACCGTTCCAGCTGTTTTCATCATGATTTGATGTAAACCATAGTTTTGTACCGGGGCTGTGTTTGTATTGTTCAAGTACGTTTAGAAGATCAGCTAAGGGATATCTGTTTTTATAGAAGCTTTCCGCAGCATGCATCCACCTCCATGTGTATGCTGCATCAAAAACCTGCATGTATTCAGGGTTGTCTAATACATCCAGTTCTCCCAACCACAATAAAGCCTTTTGTTTCTCCAACTCCTGCTTAGCCTCTGTCCAGAAATCCAGCTGAACCCAGAAAGCAAGATCACATCTAAAACCATCAATGCCCGTTTCATCTACCCACCATTTCATAGCAGCAATCATGGCCTTCCGCATTTCGGTATTATTATAATCCAACTCAATGATATCATTCATTCCGGAAGCTATTTTGAAATCACCTGTATGTTCATCCTTTCGATACCATTCCGGGTGTTCAATAGTCCATACATGATCCCAACCGGTATGATTCGCTACCCAGTCAATAATTATCTTCATTCCAATATCATGAGCCTCTTTCACAAGTTGTTTCCAATCGGTTATAGTTCCAAATTCCTGGCTTATTTCATTGAAATTTGAACATGCATAATAACTTCCCAGTTCCCCTTTCTTATTCTTTTCTGCAATTGGCGTCATAGGCATGAACCACAAAGTATCTACCGCCATATCTTTCAACCTTGTCAAATGAGATTTGAAAGCATTAATTGTCCCCTCCCTTGTATACTGCCTCAGATTTACTTCATATACATTTGTCTGTTTCATCCAATCTGTCATAGCGTGAAAATACAGCCTTAGTTCCGAGTTTTAGTTGCAGAATTTACAATAATATGGGTAGGATGAATTCGAACAATTGAACTTTATAATAGATGTTAATAATCCATCTAAGATGTATTCGCTTATTTTTACCTGCTCATGTTGAGCTAATTTTGCCGGGTAATGAAAACTTTTGACGTTCCCATTGTATATAGAAGTCCTCTCATCTCCGTTATTAAGAATAAACGCAAAGAGCAGGATAGGATGAAGAAAGATTTTTCTCCCACCCTCCTGGATCTTGGACCTATAAAAATCTATTTAGCACGTCATTTTGGATTTTGTTATGGCGTGGAGAATGCCATAGATATAGCTTTCCGTACCATAGAAGAAAACCCGGGAAAAAGGATTTTTCTTTTAAGCGAAATGATTCACAACCCGCAGGTAAATGCGGATCTTAAAGCAAGTGGTGTTCAGTTTTTGCAGGATAATAAAGGAAATCAAATCATTCCCTTCGACACACTTAGTGCAGAAGATATCGTTTTAATACCGGCATTCGGCACCACTTTGAAGATCGAAGAACAGCTTCGCGAGATTGGAATCAAAGTAGAAGAATATAATACCACCTGTCCCTTTGTTGAAAAAGTATGGAACCGCAGTGAAGCTATTGCAAGGGGTTTGTATACTATTGTGATTCACGGGAAACCGACACACGAAGAAACACGTGCTACCTTTTCTCATACTTCTGCTAATGCGCCATCTATTGTGATCAGGGATATGGAACAGGCAAAACAACTGGGAAAGTATATTCTTGGAGAAAAGCCTAAAGAGGAATTCTATGAAGAATTTAAAAACCAATATTCAGCCGGCTTTGATGTAAATAAACATTTGGATCGGATTGGAGTAGTTAATCAAACTACCATGTTAGCAAGTGATACCCAGGCGATAGCAGATTTCCTACGTGATGTGATGATATCAAAATATAATCTCACTGACCAAAACTTAAAGAATCATTTTGCAGATACAAGGGACACTCTTTGTTATGCCACAAATGATAATCAAAGTGCGGTAATGACTATGCTGCAGACTCCTGCGGATCTTGCATTTGTAGTAGGAGGTTATAATTCTTCCAATACTTCCCACCTGGTTGAATTGTGTGAAGAGAAGTTACCTACCTACTTCATAAATAGTGAAGAAAAGATCATTTCTTCCGACACTATCATGCATTACAATTTCCATAATCACCTGGAACTAGTTACCAAAGATTATTTGCCTCAGAAAGAACCGGTTACTGTACTGATTACGAGTGGAGCTTCCTGCCCGGATGCTTTGGTGGAAGGTGTAATACGCAAGTTTGCCAGTTTCTTTCCCGAAGCATCTAAGACGCTGGAAAACTGGAGTTAATTCATTGAAAAATAAAAAAGATGATATGACCTCTTAATGGGCCATATCATCAACCACCAGGTTTGCCGGTGTAGGAATATATTGTCTTTTATAAAGATTCTCGTAGTATTCTTCGGCCATGCGATTGCTGTCAAACCTAATCTGCACATCCCTCATCCCATTCTTCACAATCTGTCTCCATGTATTATGGTCATCATAATACAATGGCAGCACTTCTTTTTGAAGAATATGATAGAGTTGGTCAAGGTCATATTGGTCCTGGTCCGCAACAGTCATGTTGGTATAATCAACAGGAGGAACCACGAAACCATTGTTGCCATGATGAACAAATTCAGGTATCCAGCCATCGTTGGTTGAGAAGTTCACAGCACCATTCATAGCTGCAGTCATTCCACTGGTACCTGAAGCTTCCCTTGGTACTCTTGGGTTATTTAACCAGCAATCAGCCGCCTGCTTCAATCGTTTGGATAAACCAAGTTCGTAGCCTATAAGAACAGCAACATTCTTGTAGGACTTGCTTAAATGCACCAGGTGATTGAATTCAGATATGGCGGGATAATCAACCGGGTATGGTTTACCAGCCCAAATAATCTGAACCGGGTATTTACTATCACTCAACAATGCTTCAAACCTTTCTTTATCTGTAGTAATCAGGCCTGCTCTCTTATACCCTGCAAACCTTCTTGCCCATACTATGGTAAACACATTGTGATCAAATAGTTTTCCTGTCTGGTCGGCAACAATTTCAAACGCTCTTCTCTTCAGGTACTTTTTACGATCATCGAAATACCAGTCATCACCGGCCTCACGTGCCCTGTAAAGCTGCTTATCTGACCAATATCTCCAGTTCTGTGCATTAGTAATAGAAATAATCGGGCATATACCTTCATATTTTTCCCACATGTGACGTGAAACATGACCATGCAATTGAGAAACACCATTGGCAATGCGGGCAAATCTCAATGCACAAAGAGAATGATTGAACTGGTCATCATTATTACCCGTAAGGTTCTTTACTTCATCTACCGTGAGCCCGCAGAAATAACTCATTTTATGACACAGGTAAATGTCGTGCTTTTCATTTCCTGCTTCTTCAGGAGTATGGGTAGTAAATACCAGTCGCTTTTTTACTTCCTCAATTTTCTTATTGTACTTCTGGTATAGATAAAATGAAGCCGATACACCATGCGCCTCATTCAGGTGATATACTTCCGGGTTGAACCCTATTTCATCCAATAATTTGGCACCACCAACACCGAGGAGGATAAATTGTGCCACCTTGGTAGCTACGTTTGCATCATACAAACGATGGGTGATGGTTTGAGAGATGTAATCATTCTCCGGGATATCTGTTGTCATCAGGAACAGGGGAGCCGAATTAAATGTAGTTGGAGCCAGGTATAATACCTTCACCATCACCGGGTGTTCATGGATGGTGATCTGGAATTTGATACCCGTATCTTCCAAAAAGGAATATATTTTTTCCATCCAGGTTACCTGCAGGCTTTGATCCTGGTTTCTGACCTGGTCGTAATATCCGTATTTCCATAAAATGCCAATTCCAACAAGATTCTGCCTCAGTTCATAGGCGCTTCTCAAATGTGATCCTGACAGGAAACCCAAACCACCACTGTAAATTTTCAAAGGCTGATGTATGGCATACTCCATAGAGAAGTATGCGACCCTTCTAGCATAGCGATCGTCAACAGGATAAGGAACTTTAAATGCTCTGAAATCCATTTTCATTATTTTAAAACTGTACAAAGTAAAGGGAACCTTACTAATTGTGTACAGATTACACAATAATAGGCTATAATTTAGGTTTTTTTGAAGTGGATTTGAGTTTTTCCACTTTCTTTTTAGGGAAGCTACCCTCAAAGGCGCAGGAAACATCCCTGTGATTTCCACACCCCTGTTCTTCATGAATGCTCACCGAAGAACCGGTAAATTTTAATTGTAAAACACAGGGATCTCCTCCCTGCCTGTATATGGCTGTATTAGAAGATGTAACCAGGAATTGACCTTTCAGATCTCCTTTACAGGTTCCATCTTCATTTTCAGTATGGATGTAAACCATTAACTGGGTAGCAGTTCTTCCATCCCTCACGGAAACAATATTTTTTTTGTTCTTCACATAATCACCACTAAGTTTATTTGTTCTCGGCAGTGTATCTATCGGATTAACGACATCGGTTTTTTTATCCAATTGATCGGTAACTATCCATGAAAATTGCTTTCCTTGCTTGTCATATGCAAAAACATCTTTTCCTTCTCCCGTGGTCACCCCGTCTTTTTTTCGGGCGATAGCGCGTGTAATAGAATAGGCGGCATCAATTGAGGACACCTGGATAGTGGTAGGATCATCATCGGGCACAAGAAAAGGAAGTGATGCAACAGGTTGATTCTCGTCATCAACCGTTACCAGGATAGCAACTTTCTTATCACCTGATGTGGCTTTAATGACCAGGTATGTTTCTGCTTTCGGTCGTTGTATTTTAGCTAACGGGTAGTATTTGATGTTTTTACCGGAGGTAAATAGATTTGTTTTAATGGTATCAGCAATGAACCTGTCCAATTCGGCAACCGGGCTTCCCTGCTGCCCACGGAGCAAAACGGTATCACTTAATTGATAAGGAACTGATACAGCTGTAAATTTTTGCTGAACATCAACCGGTGAAGAAGAATTCTGCTCGCCAGTCGTTTTCTCATCTTTATTCTTACAGGAAAATATCAATAGTAGCAATAGAACAAAGCCAATCCGGGTCATACCATTCTTTTAAAAACATAAAATTACTCTGATAAACACTACTTTTGACAGATAATTTTTAGGTTTGTCTAAATTATTTATTAGATGTCTTTGAACTTTTCCACCAGTGAAGAGAATTACTTAAAAGCGATATTTCACCTTCAGTCGCATGAGGGTACGGTAAGCACTAATGCTCTCGCTGAAAAGTTGCAGACTAAAGCCGCTTCGGTAACTGATATGATGAAGAAGCTAAATGCAAAGAAATTATTGCATTACAAGCCTTATTACGGTTTTAGCCTGACTACGGAAGGTAAACGTGTAGCTCTTTTCATTATACGCCGCCATAGACTATGGGAATACTTCCTCTCTAATAAATTGGGCTTCGGCTGGGATGAGGTGCATTTATTTGCAGAAGAACTTGAGCACGTTAGCAGTAAAAAACTCATTGACCGGCTGGATGAATACCTGGGATTTCCCGGCTTCGACCCACACGGCGATCCTATCCCCGATAATAAAGGAAGGATCAGGAACGTGAGCAAAATTCAATTAGCTCAACTACCCTTAAACCACTCAGCTGAAGTCTGCCAGGTTACCAACCAATCACCACAGATGCTCGAACTGTTGCAGCATAAAAAGATCACAATTGGAACAAAGATCGAAGTGAAAAAATACTTTGACTTCGACAACTCTATTGAGCTAAAAACGAAATCAGGACCGATCACCATAAGTGAACAGCTGGCCAAAAACATTTTTGTAAAGTATGAAGCAATTTCAACTTGACACTTCTTTAAGTGAAGTACATCAGAGTGTGGACACAACCACAACTTCCAAACCCGTTTGGAAAAGGGTGTTATCATTCTTTGGACCGGCCTACCTGGTAAGTGTCGGATATATGGATCCGGGCAATTGGGCAACCGATCTTGCCGGTGGAAGCCAGTTTGGTTATAAACTCATATGGGTGCTCCTTATGAGCAACCTGTTTGCTTTACTCTTGCAATCTTTATCTGCCCGCCTTGGTATCGTTCGCGGCCGCGACCTTGCACAGGCAAACAGGGAAACCTATCCGCGCTCGATTAACTTTTGCCTTTACTTATTGGCTGAAATAGCCATTGCAGCGTGCGACCTTGCTGAAGTTTTAGGTATGGCTATAGGAATTCAACTACTTACCGGCATTCCACTCCTTTGGGCTGTATTAATTACTTTACTCGACACCTTTCTCCTTTTAGTGCTCCAACGTTATGGCATGCGCAAAATGGAAGCTTTTATTATTGGCTTAATAGGAATAATTGCCGCTTCATTTCTTGTAGAAATCATAATGGCCAAACCTGTGATCGCTGAAGTGGTCAAAGGATTTGTTCCTTCCATTCCTAATTCAACAGCGTTATATATTGCAATCGGTATTATCGGTGCTACCGTCATGCCGCACAACCTTTATTTACATTCTGCCCTGGTACAAACCCGTAAAATCAAGAGAGATGAAAAAGGAATCCGAAGGGCCTTGAATTTGAACTTCGCAGATAGTGCCATTGCTTTAAACCTTGCTTTTTTTGTAAATGCCGCCATCCTGATACTGGCTGCATCTGTATTCTTCTACAAGGGGCGTACTGATGTGGCTGAAATCAAACAGGCACACGAACTGCTGAATATCATGCTCGGATCAAAACTAGCTCCCATCCTGTTTGCCGTAGCATTAATTGCAGCAGGACAAAGTTCCACCATCACCGGTACTCTTGCGGGGCAGATAGTTATGGAAGGCTATTTAAGATTGCGGATCAACCCGTGGATGCGCCGGCTACTCACAAGAATACTGGCCATTACTCCTGCCGTAATTGCCATCCTGCTTAATGGTGAGAGGGACATCAACAGCCTGCTTATCTTAAGCCAGGTAATTCTCAGCCTTCAATTAGGATTTGCCATCATTCCCCTGATCCATTTTGTGAGTGATAAAAAAGAAATGGGGAAATTTGCTATAAAGCCCATAACTAAAGTGCTTGCCTGGCTGATCACATCTGTTTTGGTATACCTGAATTTGAAAATGGTTTTGGACCAGGCAACTACCTATTTTCAAGGTAGCAACTCCATGGTATGGAAGATCATTATAGCGGCAGGAGTACTCTTTTTTATTGTACTATTAGTGATTGCCTTCTTTTACCCGTTGTTGTACAAAAAGAAAAGAGAAGTGCCTGTACTTGTACACAAACCTGCAGCCGAAATACAGGAAGTTACCATACCATCTTACAAGCGAATTGCTATAGCGCTGGACTTGAGTATAAGGGATGAAAAACTATTAGCCTATGCCGTTAGTTTGGCATCTGCATCAACTGAAATGTTGCTGATCCATATTGTGGAAAGTGCTTCTGCAAAAATTCTTGGTACTGAAACAGATGATTTTGAAAGCCGCACAGACCAGCAGAAATTAGATCAATATGCCGCCTACCTTTCTACCAAAGGATTTGTAGGCAAAACCTACCTGGGTTACCGTAACAGGAATACAGAGATCCCTAAGATCATTAAGGAATCCGGATCAGACCTCCTGATCATTGGAGCTCATGGCCATAAAGGAGTCAAGGACTGGTTATACGGACAAACGATTGACGCTGTTAGGCACCGCCTGCAGATACCGGTGTTTATTGTGTAGGGGTTGGCAGATGGACAGATAACATTATTGGCAGGTTAGCGGATGTGTCAATGCCCTGGGTGTTTTATTATTAATCTCCTACCGGATACATTTACCATTCACTTTGCATGGCTTGTGCATGGACAATGTATGGAGTTAGCATGGACAAACTCCATGCAAACTCCATGCAAACTCCATACAAACCCCGTACAAACCCTACAAACGGATGTTCAATCCTACTCTCCAATTAGTACCCGCCATTGGATAATAATAATTTTCTGTTGCCAGTTCATTATTGGAATAATAACTGTAGGTGTATCCATTCGGCTCGTACTTCTTACCAAATAAGTTGATGACCTGGAAAATAACATTTATGTTTTTGAAAGGTGCTCTCTCAATAGAATAGGTCAGCATAGCATCTTCAGTAAAGTAAGGATTCAACTTCCTGGATTCATTACTTGTATTATCAAGGTATTGTTTGCCTACATATTTACTAAGCAAATCCAATGAAATATGCTTCAAAGGTAATAGCGTTATGGTAGCTGCTCCTGTTACAGACGGAGAGAAAGAGATATCTGTTTCTTTATATGAATTAAACTTCTGCCCCCCGTTATCATAATCATCTATGTATTCATTGAAATTTTTAACCTTATTGCGGCTCAGCGTGAGGTTGGCAGAAGCCTTTAACCATTGGGTTGCTGTTGCACTACCCTGCAGCTCAACACCCATACGGTAGCTATCGGGAATGTTAGTGCGGGTATAGGCTCCCACATCATTGATCTTACCCGTAAGCACCAATTGATCTTTATACTTCATGTAATAAAAAGTACCACCCCAGGTGAAGTTCGAATAATGTTTTTCGGTACCTATTTCCAGATCATTCAGACGTTCCGGTGATGGCTGGTTGTTCATGGAAGCTTCAAAATCTGAGCGGTTAGGCTCTTTATGAGCAATGCTATATGAAGCAAAGGCCAGCCAGTTATTCTCATGGTAAGTAAACCCTGCTTTAGGATTAAAAAAGTTGTAAGGATGAACAATGTTCAAGGTTGGATTATCCTTGAATCCCCTGATATTGTGCTCCACTCTTCGGTACTGCAGGTCAGCAAAGAGTTGAACCGCCGGGGTAAGATCCTGCATCCATTTGCCGTAAATATTGAAGTCATTTTTGCCGGCGTTATTGTCATAATACCTGTTATCATCAGAAGGAAGTCCATTCTGAGCCCAGGTCACCTGCCCGTAGTGGCCACCGATATATTTGGTTACCGCACCCCCTAAAGTAACCTGGTGTTTTGCTGCCTGGTGCTGCAGGGAGAATATGTCTCCATAGAAATCATTATCCAGCCACAGTTGCCTTACCAGGTCTGTCTTATCAATGGTTACACCACCAATTGTCCTCACCGGGAGATTGTATTTAGAATACTTTTGATCTGCCTTATATTCCTCGTAATACCCTCTGCCTTTTATAAAGAAAACGCCTGTATTGAAAGTAAAAGCCGGTGATAACTTCTGTGTATAAAATAGCTGGTAATGATCCTGTTGATAATTATCCGTTTGGTTGGGATAAGGACTTCCGGGGCGATCCATCCCAGCATAATTTATGGTGCGATGTACAGGCAGGTCGGCTTCTGACACTCCATACCATGCCTGGTAGGTTTTCTCTTTACCCGAAAACGCGTTAAAACGAACTGTACTCTTGTCCGACACATAGGCTGTCGAAAAATAGAACGATTTCAAATCACTGGTGGCACGGTCTATATACCCGTTACTGCTTATTTTGGAAAGTCGGAGGTCAGTAGTAAAATGATCAGCTATTAAGCCTGTTCCCACCTTCACCGTGTTCTTCAGGGAAGAAAAGGAGCCGTAACTGTTATTGCTTTCCAGGTAAGAATGAGTATTTATTTCATTGGTACTTAAATTAACCGTACCTCCAAAAGAAGCGGCACCATTTGACGAAGTGCCCACTCCACGCTGTACCTGTATAGAATTAACAGAAGAAAGGAAGTCAGGAAGATCTACAAAGAAAGCGCCCATTTCTTCAGGGTCATTGAAAGGAACTCCATTTAAAGTGACGTTTATACGCGAGGCATCAGTACCCCTTATCCGTATACCTGTATATCCAATGCCGGTACCTGCATCAGAATTAATGACTACGGAAGGAGTTTGATTAAGTAAAAACGGAATATCCTGGCCAAGGTTATACTTGCGGATCTCGGCCTTTGAAATGTTTGTTTTTGAAAACGGAGCTGTTGCGGCAGCCCTGATGGTTTTCACTTCTACGGGTTCTAAACTGCTGGTGTCCTTCAATTGAGCGAATGAAGCGATTGAAAATAACAGTGAAACAGAAAGAGCAATCCTTTTCATTTTGATTTTGTTGTTTTGAATGAAAGGGAATGCAGCGAGGGGAAATCAATTGCAACCTCCCTGCGCAGGCATTACCCTGATCAGGTTCGCGGGTATATTCTCAGCCTAACCGATTATGGTCAGCACCCCGGGTAACTCTGAATAAAATGTCGGCCCAAAAGTAAGGATAGAAACTGAGCTTTCGTTGTAACTTTTTTCCCTGCTGTACGTTACAAAGAAAAACAGTATATGAAAACTGCATTTTCAGCTTTACTCTTTTTGCTTTTCACATTAGCAGTACAAGGGCAAAAGATCATCAATGACCCTAATGCACAGGTTCGTGAGGTGAAGTCTTTCCAGGGCATATCCGTTTCCGGTGGAATTGATCTATATATTTCCCCCGGGGAAGAAGCGGTAGCTGTAAGTGCATCCAAACCGGAAATAGCCAACGAAATCAAAACTGAAGTAGAAGACGGGATTCTCAAGATCTCGTTTAACACCAATAAAATAAGGGACATCTTAAAAGGCATTAACTCAAAAGCCAAAGCTTACGTTTCTTATCGCACCTTAAATAGTCTCTCCGCCGTAGGTGGATGCAATATCCATTCAGACGGAACCATTTCAGGCAACTTTCTAAAAATAGATGTTACGGGCGGCAGCAACTTTAACGGCAAAGTTGATGTGAAGGAACTGAAAGCCGAGTTGACAGGCGGTTCTGATATTAAAATCAATGGTTCAGCAACCAAACTGGACGTGCGTGCGACAGGAGGATGCGATTTCAAGGGTTATGATTTACAAGCAGACATTTGTGATTTATCTGCAGTAGGAGCCAGTGATATTCAACTCACCGCCAATAAGGAGCTTTCTGCAAAAGCTACCGGCGCCAGTGATATTCATTATAAAGGCAAACCTGAAGTAAAAGAAGCAAAGGCAACCGGCGCGAGTGATATTGTGCATGAATCCTGATCAATTGTCTCACTCCGCTTCGTAAAACCGGATATTTTTCTCCCTCAGAAAGTTCTTGATCACATCCACATGGATGCATAAACCCACATGTAAAAAAGGTTGATAATTAGCGATCCGTACCTTTTCGCCATTGGCAATCACCTCCTGGTTCTTCATGTCAAAACCAAGATGCAGGTGATTGGTAGCAAACTGCATCCCGTACACTGTTCCATGCTGATCGAACAAAGGGCCTCCACTCTGGCCTTTTAATCCGGGGGTACTCATTTCAATTCCGAAGATTCCCTGTTCATCTGCCAGGTGCCTGGTCAACATACCTTCAATGGGAAAGCGTGGTGTCCCGGCGTTGCCGTGGGCTGTCCAGTTGATGGAATCAGTTGAAAAATTGTATTCATAATTCCTGAACTCGGGGAAGGGAAATCCAAGGCGGCAGAGAAAGGCTCCCTGTTTGGCATCAGAGCCATTCTTTAAGAAACGTGCATGAGAACTGTACAGCAGGTTGCGGGGATTGATTAACCGCACTATTGAAAGGTCGTATTTAGGATGCGGAATCACTTCCACTCCATCGAAAGCCTCTACACAATTCAGTCGCACTAGCAATTCACATAACGGATTTTGGTCAAAGCCATATTGTTGTTGAAGTTCTCTAACCTTTTTATTGTAATTCGTTCCTTTAACCAGTTGCTGACGTTTCTGCCTGAACTCCTGGAATTTCTTTGAAAGACTGTCAGAAAAGGGAATCAAGCCAGCTACATGTTTGCAGGTAATGGCAACACCTTCTTCATTTACAAAAAACAGGGTAGCGGCACCGGCCCTAACATGGTCACTGCCATAAGATCTTTCGATAGTGTGAATCGGCATGGTATAGCGGGCGACATCTTCAATGGCTTGAATAAACATTCCCGAAAGTAAGGCGGGGATTTGAGATTTATAATTTGGGATTAAGAATAGAGCAATTCCAAATCCTAAATTCCAAATCCCAAATTCTAAATTCCTAATTGCTTGTTATAACGCAATTATTCTTTTGTACGAATAAGTTAGATGCCTATATTTGCAACCCACATCGCGAAGTAGAGCAGCGGTAGCTCGTCGGGCTCATAACCCGAAGGTCGGTGGTTCGATCCCACCCTTCGCAACAAAGCAGAAGCCCTCCCATTTGGAGGGTTTTTTTATTTGGATACCTGTCATAACGCTTAGACCAGTGGTTCCCTGCCAGATGTCTTCACTCAGGTGGGGATACCACACTTCGCAACAAGTAGGAGCCTTACCATTTTGGAGAGCTTTTTCTTAAAGATTCCGGAATCCACATGCCTTATCCCACATTCTTGCACATATTCAAAATCTCAACTATCTCAAAAATCTCAAAAATCTCAAAAATCTCACCTATTACTTTTTGATATTTCTACCTGCGGCCAATGTTTGTATCATGCATGTGGCTTATATTTAATACCTGCATCGACAACGGCTTTATGTAACAGGGTGCCCCAAGTTGGCCAGCCATCTCCAAATATTTCTGCCTCTTAGATTCTTTGACTAACAACTCCGGCAATATCTCTTCCGGTTGTTTAGCTAAGACAGGATTACTGTGCTGCATCATTACGCTCCACGGTCACTTTGTGTCTGCCGAATTCCACAGCCGCACCTCCGAAAAGATCATCATACTACTGTAAGCACTCCATCTCAACAGGACTACACTAATAATAATAATAATTATCATTATATAGTATGTATAGTTCTGCAGCGGTTCAAAGTAAGGCTTTAAGCTTTGCAACTGGTCGCTATTCAACGACTTTGAAGGCAGCACTTTACTGTCCGGAGGAAACCTATGATTAAACAAGGACTCCCCACCGATAGATGAGTTCACCGGCCCTTGAAGATTTCAGCAGATGTATTTTATATGTAATGAATATAAATAGATGTATTCGCTCTTGCTAAGACGAATATCTTCCTTCCTTAGAACCTGTCACAGAGGTACTCATGCAGCAAGGGGGCATGGTGTTGAAGATGCAATGGAAAGTAGCACGATCTGCCTGTGAGGTGGTTCATATCCTACGGAACCAAAAAAGAGGAGGGTGAGATTTTGAGATTTTTGATCTTTTTGATCTTTTTGATCTTTTTGAGATAGTTGAGATTTTTTGAAAGGTGGAGAGGTTGAAAAAGTAGAAAAAAGGGGTGCTAAAGTGGAATAAAGCTGCTTTAAGGCAATATTGAATAGGGCACCGTGGTATATTAATCAAGAACTTTCTTTCCTTTTTTCCACTCGGATGGAAAAAGAAACAAAATGATCAAGAATGTCCCAATGCTCCGCCGGACGTTCAGGCCAGTGCGCAACCGGTATTCATCATTAAGTGTTACAATTATTCCTGTCACTGACGAAGAACATTTATTTGTTCCGTGATACTGCTTATTTTGGCGGCAATCGTTATATTTTAAATAGCCCTATATGATAAAGTTGATTTCTCTCTTTCTCTCATCGATCTTATTAGTAAGCATGAATAGCTTTAGCCAGGAACAACTTCCGCAACTGGGAAAAAGTCCGATCAAAGATGTTATCAAAGCGATGACTCTTGAAGAAAAAGCCAGTTTGGTTGTAGGTGGTTCTGCCAACAGGAGTGCGCAGGTACATAAGAAAGTCCCCGGAGCAGCCGGTGTTACATACGCCATACCAAGGTTAGGAATTCCTTCTATCGTTTTGGCTGATGGTCCTGCCGGCTTACGAATTCAACCCTTCAGAAACGCTGATTCTTCTGTTTCTTATTTCTGCACTGGCTTCCCCATTGAAACCATGCTTGCATCCACCTGGAATCAGCAGGTGCTGAAAAATGTCGGTGCTGCAATGGGTAATGAAGTAAAAGAATATGGAGTGGATGTACTGCTGGCTCCCGCTCTGAACAACCATCGCAATCTTCTGGGTGGGAGAAACTTCGAATACTACTCTGAAGACCCATTAGTGACAGGTAAGATGGCTGCCGCTATGGTAAATGGAGTTCAGTCGCAAGGTGTGGGAACTTCCATTAAGCACTTTGCAGCCAATAACCATGAATGGAATCGCACTACTCTCAATGTTATCGCAGGTGTGAGACCATTAAGAGAGATCTACCTGCGTAGCTTTGAAATAGCCGTTAAAGAATCCGATCCCTGGACAGTGATGTCCTCGTATAATCTTTTAAATGGCACCTATACTTCCGAAAGAGCTGACCTCCTTTCAACTGTATTAAGAGACGAATGGGGTTTTAAAGGATTGGTGATGACCGATTGGGGCGGAGGCAAAGATCCCGTAGCACAAATGAAAGCTGCCAATGACCTGCTGATGCCAGGAACAGAGAATCAAATTAAAACCATCATCAATGCTGTAAATAACAAGCAACTGGATGAAGTGGTGCTCGACAGCAATGTGGAAAGAGTATTGGCATTGGTTCTGAAATCACCCGCATTCCATGATTATAAATATTCCAACAAACCTGATTTGAAGGCACATGCTAAGGTAGCCCGTGACGCTGCAACTGAAGGAATGGTGCTATTGAAAAATCAGCAGTTGACTTTGCCATTTCATAAGTCTGTAAGGAGAATCGCGCTATTCGGAAATTGCTCCTACGACTTAATTGCAGGAGGAACTGGTAGTGGAAACGTGAACAGGTCTTATGTGGTTTCCCTCCCTTCTGCACTGACCAATGCAGGATATCAATATGACCAGGACCTTTTCTCCTATTATTCCAATTTTTTGAAACAACAAAAAGCGAATAAACCTGCAAAGTCACCTTATCAATCTACCAACCAGTTTCCTGATGAAGATGTTTCTGCAGACAAGCTGGAAAAAGCAGCTACAGAAAATGATATCGCTATACTCACAATTGGGAGGAACTCCGGAGAGGGTTCCGATCGCAAGTTGGACAATGATTATTATTTGTCGGCTGTTGAGAGTGGATTGGTGAAAAAGGTAAGTGATGCTTTCCATGCGAAAGGCAAAAAAGTAGTTGTGCTGCTTAACATTGGTGGAGTTATGGAAGTATCCAGCTGGAGAGATCTTCCGGATGCTATTCTTCTTACCTGGCAACCGGGTATAGAAGGTGGCAACGCGATTGTAGATGTGATCAGTGGAAAAGTAAATCCTTCCGGCAAACTGGCAACTACTTTCCCCGTTGATTATAAAGACATCCCTTCTGCAAGAAATTTCCCGGGCGCCGCACCTGCAGGATCTAAATCTCCCCAGGTCCGCTACGAGGAAGGAATATACACGGGATATAGATACTATAATTCTTTCCATATAAATCCGGCTTATGAATTTGGATATGGATTATCCTATACAACTTTCAATTATAGCGGCTTAAAACTTAGCTCTTCTACTTTTAACAGGAATATGCAGGCAACGATCACTGTATCCAATAATGGGAAAGTAGCAGGCAAGGAAGTGGTTCAGCTGTACCTCGGTGCTCCTAAAGGAAAATTAGACAAGCCTATTTCGGAGTTGAAAGGATTTGCAAAAACGAAATTGCTTAAACCCGGAGAATCACAGGAATTAACGTTTAAGTTATTACCAATGGACCTGGCATCATTTGATCCCCCTGTTTCTGCATGGATTGCTGATGCCGGAAAATACACAGTCTCTATTGGAACTTCATCGAGGGCTATAAAGCTGACAGGAACATTCAATCTCCCAAAGAGCATTGTAGTTGAAAAAGATGCAAATGTGTTACAACCACAGGTGACAATTTCAGAAATGAAATTACCTACAGAATAAAACAAAATATTTCAAGGGGAGAGGTATCCATCGATACCTCTTTTTTTATTTCCTGAACTAATTAGAAATAGATATCCGACGGAGTTGCTTTTAATTAATGATGATAAGAAGCATATAGCTGGTGAAGAGCCGCCATCTTCTCATGTATTCCTGCATCATGTCCGCCATTGGAACAACAATTACAGGTTTGCATCATACCTCCTCCGGAACCCATCATGCCAGTATTATGCATTTGTGTCGTTCCGGAAGAACTATGGGAATGATCAGCAGCTGAATTATTATGCTCGTATGAGTTGTGACAGCTTTCAAATTCTGTATCATAGTGATGATACATTGATTCGAGGTGGTTAATCATAGTCGCATCAGCATGTGGTATAATATCATTAACAGCAGCCACTAAGGAATCGTTGTAAACCTTTGCCAATGAATAGCTGCTCGTCATTAGTTTCACAGCATTCACCTGGTCGACCGTAAGCTGAGTTTGAGAGTGGTCTCTCTGGCAAGCAAAAAACACTAAAGGAAGGATATAGAACCAACTTTTCATTTTTTAATTCATTTTCAAAAGATATGTAATGTTAGGAAGGCGTACTGATATATACACTGATAAAAATCACCATTAATCATCTGCTCCTCTTAACGGGTCTTTAAGATACAGACCACCTCTTCTGCCTCAATAAACAAGGTGTTTTGATACGTGTTGCCTAAAATCAAGAGAGCTTATTTCCAAAACCGGTAACTTATTATTTGCATTGGGCTGTGTAGCTGCTAATTAGAATCGTCTTTGCATGAAATGTAGGGGTACGAATTTTGTTGCAGACAACATACTTAAGAATGAACTATAGATACATGAAAACTTATGAAACTTAAATTCTATTTAACTGCATTCACTTTTTTAATTTTCTTCTATCCTGCCCTGGCACAGAATGAGAATAAACAACTTGCTGATTTACTAAATTCTTATTACAATATTAAAAATGCGCTGGTCTCAGGTGACCAGCAAGCAGCATCAACTAACGCACTTACTTTCTTAAAAACTGCTAATACAATAGACTACAAGATCATTTCAGAGGGAAATATCAATATTATAGTAGAGCAGGCAGGAAAGATCTCCGAATCGAATTCTATTGAAGATCAGCGTAATTATTTTTCCGGGCTCTCTGGAAACATGATAACTATAGTGAAAAACTTCCGGATAACTAAAACCCCTGTTTATGAAGTGTATTGCCCTAAGAAGAAGGTATCCTGGCTGAGCAGTGAAAAGACTATTCAGAACCCTTACTATGGAAGTGCTATGTTGGACTGTGGAGAAGTAAAAGAAATTATTTACCCAAAATAATAATCCAATGCAAATTATCAAAGTAAAAATATTACTGTTCAGTGTGCTATGTTTAATCGCATGTAAGAACAGCAGTGATAATAGCTCGCACGCGGATACCATAACATCCAATAAAGCAAGCAGTAGCAATGCTGCTGCAACCAATGAAACGGATGGCTTAGTCACAGCTTACCTGCAATTGAAGAATGCATTGGCAGCGGATGATGGACAGGGTGCCGCCAATGCTGCAGATGATTTGATTAAGAATGTGAACACTGTTCATCTCTCATCCGCAAACGATTCTGACAAGGTTAACTTCCAGGAGATTACAGATGATATGAAAGAGATGGCAGAACATATTAGTAAGAACCCGAAAAAAATTGAACACCAGCGGGAGCATTTTTCAATGCTTAGTGACGATATGGATGATCTGTTGAACAAGAAGAAGCCCGGTAAAACTCTTTACAAGGTTTTCTGTCCAATGTACAATGATAATAAAGGTGCTTACTGGTATAGTGAAACCAAAGAAATCAGGAATCCTTATTTAGGAAAGAAGATGCCCGGCTGCGGTAATGTGGTGAAGGAAATTAAATGACGGAAAAGATTGGTTTAAAATGAAAAAGCTTCTTACGATTTTCTTATGCATAATTTATATCAACGTTGCTTTTGCTCAAAAAACAGAAGTATACTATACCTGTGTGATGCACCCGCAGATACATAAGAGTCAACCTGGCAATTGCCCAATTTGCGGAATGACCCTGGTGAAAAAAACGGTGAGGGTAAAACAACCGGCAACAAAGACACTAGTGAAAAAAACGGTACAACCTAAAAAAGTTCCGGCAAAGGTGAGTGCAAAAGTGGCCACTCAAAAGAAACCAACTGTAACTACGAAGAAGTCCGAAGTGCCTGCCGGTGATCAAAAAGTAATTTATACCTGTGTAATGCATCCACAGGTGCAACAGGACAAGCCGGGTAAGTGCCCGATATGTGGAATGACACTGGTTAAGAAAACAATTCCTTCAAAGACCGATGTCCCGCATGAGCAACCTGCCAGGGAGAAAACAGGAGCACCGGGTACTGATGTCAATAAACAGCAGGAAAGGAAAACCAAAGAGATTTATACCTGTGTAATGCATCCGCAGGTGCAACAGGACAAACCGGGTAAGTGCCCTATTTGCGGAATGACGCTGGTGAAAAAGACCATACCAGTCAACACGGAAGTTCCGCAACAGCAGCCTGCAGGCGACAAAGCAGGAGTTCCTGTTACTGATGTAAATAAGCAGCAGGAAAAGAAAACGAAAGAGATTTATACCTGCGTAATGCATCCACAGGTGCAACAGGACAAACCGGGCAAGTGCCCCATTTGCGGAATGACACTGGTGAAAAAAACTATTCCTGTTGAGAGTGAACAACCCCATAGTCAAGTGACAACTGCTGGAGATAATAACGTTACTATCAATAAAAAGATAAACATTAGCCCAGGTAAAACAGTGGTTTATCACTTGTATGTAACAGATACAATGGTAAACTTTACGGGTAAGCGAAAACATGCGTATGCAGTTAATGGATCGATACCCTCACCTACCCTGATATTTACCGAGGGCGACACTGCGGAGATCTACTTGCACAACATGTTAAAGAATGAAGAAACATCCTTTCACTGGCATGGAGTGATTTTGCCGAATGCTGCCGATGGTGTTCCTCATTTAACTACAGCACCGGTCAAAGCCGGCGAAACACACCTGTATAAATTTCCCGTGGTTCAGAATGGCACCTATTGGTATCACTCACATACAGCACTACAGGAACAGAACGGCATGTATGGCAACCTGATTTTTAAAAAGAGGCAGGAAAACAGCCCGGAATCTTCTGCTTCAACACGGCAGTTGTCAGTAGTGTTGAGTGAATGGGCAGATGAAAATCCAATGCAGATCCAGCGGCGTTTGAGGACCGCTAATGATTGGTTCTCGATTAAAAAAGGAAGTACTCAAAGCTATAGTGAAGCTATTGCAGCAGGGCAATTCAAAACGAAGCTAGTGAATGAATGGAAGCGGATGAAAGCCATGGACGTGAGTGATGTGTTTTATGATAAGTTCCTGGTGAATGGTAAACCCGAACAAAGTATTTCAGAATTGAAAGCCGGTGATAAGATTACTCTTCACCTCACTAATGCGGGTGCCTCCACTTATTTCTGGTTGCAATATGCAGGCGGAAAAATCACTGTCGTTGGTAATGATGGAAATGACCAGGCACCGGTGGAAGTAGACCGCTTAATTGTCGCACCTGCAGAAACGTACGACTTGCAGTTAACAGTGCCACAGGACATGAGTTATGAACTCAGGGCTACTTCGGAAGACAGAACCGGCGCATCATCACTATGGTTGGGCTCGGGTATGAAAATGCCCGCTTTTAAATTACCAAAGTTGAAATATTTTGAAGGCATGAAGATGATGAACCAGATGATGAGGACGAATGGCACCATGAAAGATATGGGAATGAACATGAGTCTTCAGCAGATGGATATGAATATGGTGATGTATCCTGAAGTGACAGGAGAAAGCACCGGCAAAGACCATATGCAGATGAACCACAACGGGATGGAAGGGATGAATATGAATGTGCCAACCGGCGGAGATATTGTTACCCTGAATTATGGCATGATGCGTTCTCCTGTAATGACAGCATTACCGGACGAGTCGATGCGTATTTTACACTTTACCCTCACGGGAAATATGAACAGGTACATCTGGACGATGGATAATAAAACAGTAAACGAAGCGGATAAGGTGATGATCAACAAAGGAGAAAACCTGCGCGTTATCCTTACCAATAATTCCATGATGCGCCACCCGATGCATTTGCATGGGCATGATTTCCGGGTAGTGAATCCACAGGGAGACTATGCACCATTGAAGAATGTAATAGATGTGATGCCGATGGAAACTGACACTATTGAATTTGCAGCCAACCAGGATGGCAACTGGTTTTTCCATTGCCATATTCTTTACCACATGATGGCCGGTATGGGTAGGGTATTCCGCTATGAAAATTCAGCACCTAACCCCGAATTACCGGATACGGAAATGGCTTACAAAATGTTTAAGCGTCACAACAACATGTACCACCTGACGGCGAGAGTAGGACTGGAAAGCAATGGTAGTGACGGTGAAGCCATTTTATCATCAAACCGATATGCTTTGAATGGTTTATGGCACCTGGGTATAAAACCTGAATATGGTTACGAAGGTGAGTTAAGCTTTGGTAGATACCTTGGTGTAAACCAGTGGCTATTCCCCTATGTAGGTTTTGACTACCACTATAAAAAGCTCACAGAAGCTGACGGTGAAGGAAAGAACCTGTTAGGACAGCAGTCAAATAAGAGTAACCGGAAAACGTTTACCGTCGGTTTACAGTATATAACTCCCCTGCTGTTTTTAGCTGATGCAAGAGTAGATGGAAACGGAAAGTTGCGGTTCCAATTAAGCAGGGAAGATATTCCTGTAACGTCTCGCTTACGGTTTAACATCATGGGAAACACTGATAAAGAATACGCAGCCGGGTTAAGGTACATAGTATCGAAGTGGTTCGCGATTTCAAGTCATTACGATAGTGATATGGGGCTGGGTGCAGGCATTACAATCACCTACTAAGGAACGCCTGGTAAATACCAGAAGATCACTATTTCGGGGCATGCTTCCCTTTATAATAATGCACAAATACCTTCTCCACAGTGATAAGACCTCCGCATGCAGCTTGCTCTAACAGGTTAGAAACTATTGGAAGGAATGCATTGATCTTTTCTTCTTCATCAATTATTTCTATAACAATAGGAAGATCTTCTGAAATCTCAATCAACTTGGCTGTATGTACGCGTGAAGAAGCGCCAAAAGACATGATTCCTTTCAAAACTGTAGCGCCTGCCATGCCCTGTTTGCGTGCGGCAAAGACAATAGCTTCGTACAGTGGCTGGTGGCCAACCTTGTCTATCTCCCCGATGAAGATGCGCAGTAGTTTCGATTCCGGATCGAGTTTCATGGTTAAAAGATTAGTTTAACTAAGATGAGTCCGAGGTATACGGCTATAAATCCCAATACCACGCTAAGCACAATATAGCCTATAGTATAATAATATTCTGAGGACTGCACTAAAGCAACGTTTTCATAAGCGAAGGATGAAAAGGTAGTAAACCCGCCACAAAAACCGGTTGCTAAAAGCAACCTCATTTCAGGTGATAGCACATTCCCTTTTTCACCAAAACCAAAGATGATTCCTATAATAAAACAGCCCAGGATATTAACCGTTAATGTACCCAGTGGTATGGAAGAAGGATACCTTGCCTGTATAACCTGTTGAATTAAATAGCGGCAAATCCCTCCTGCAAAACTTCCTCCTCCGACTAAAAGAATGATCCTGTACATAAGCCAAATTTAAGTAGGAACTACCTAATGCATTCAGTGCTTCAACAATCAATTACTTTTGAGATAACAAAAAACTCTTCATGATCAGATTATTTATACTGGGGCTAGTTGTCATTATGGTAAGTTCTTCCTGCAATAACAGTGGTAATGGTGAAGTGAGTACCGATTCTTCGTCAGGTCCGAATACACCGGGGATGAATAATGTAAATGGCAACATGCCTGATACCAGCAATAGCATTAATCTGAATGGAAACTTACCCGTTGATTCTTCGAAGTTGAAAGATTCAGCACAAGTTCACTATTAAACTGGCAGTTCGGCCACCTTAGATGTTCAATGTTTTAAGGTAATCAGCGTCTGCTCTTGCTGCATCCAGTGGAGTAGTATTTTCATAGGCTTCCTGCTCTACGATAAAGTACTTCATTCCTTTGTCACTGGCCTGCTTCAGCAATTGTGGCCAGTTGATGCTACCGGTGCCCAGGTCAACAGATGCATCTCTCACACTCAGCGGAGTATTTTTCTTCCTGTCCTTCACATGTCCTAGTTTAAACCTTCCGGGATACTTATCTAACCAGGTCTTCGGGTCCTGCCCTGCGGCCACAACCCAGTAAATATCCATTTCAAAATCAACCAGGTCCTTACTGGTATTTTGCATTAATACATCCTGTGGCAGTTGGCCTTCCAAGGCAACAAAACTGTAGTCGTGGTTATGATAGCCAAAGCGCATTCCGTTCTTTTTACACACCTCTCCTTTTTGATTAAACACTTCAGCAAATTTCCTGAAGTCATTAATACTTTTCTGTGGTCCAAGATGTGGGCAAAGCAGGTAGTTCATCCCAATTTGTCCTGCTTCTGCAGCTTTTCTTTCGAAGTCTTTATTCATGTCACAATGGCTGGAGACGATCTTCATTCCAAGGTCGTCCATCAGCTTCCTGAATTCCGTATTTTTCATTCCCCAGAACATGCCTGAAGGACCCTCGTAACTTTCTATTTGCTTATACCCAAAGGAGGCGACCTGCTTTAATACACCAACCGGATCCTTAGGCAGCACATCGCGCAGAGTGTACAACTGCAGTCCAAAGTTTTTGTTTATACCAACCTTAGAAAGTGGGCCGCAACCTGCAAAGGTATTAGCAACAGTTCCAAGTGCCAGGCCTGCCCCAAAGGTGGCAGAAAGCTTTACAAAATCCCTTCTGTTATAGTTCATAGATGTGTTTTAGACAATTAGTTTATCTCCTTTCTTGTAAGGAACACAACCATCAAACCTTCCCGGAATAGGTATGTACCGGACAGCCTTAGTGGCACCGGGTTCTGAAGTGAAAAAACCAAGCAGGGTTAGTTGCTTCATCATAGAAAAGTAGTGAGGTGCCATGTGCTGTTTCTTGTAATTGAGATTACCTTTTTGAATTTCAGCACGTGACTTTTGGTCTTCGTTGCCATTGAATTCATCTACCTTCTTCTGCTGCTCCCTGGATTCTTTATCTATTTCCACCAGCAGGTCGTGCCTTTGCTGTGGACTAAGTTTCATAAATGAGTTGTTGAACTTCTTCTTCGCCGACTCATTCAGTTTGTCCATACCATCTCGAAATGCTTTTTGATCGGCTTCTTCATAACAATCATTTACCATTACAGTCATAAACTGTCCCACGTTTGCATCCTTTGCTCCGGGCGTTGTAGTCCGGGGTAAAATTGTTTCGCCGATCTCATTTAAATAAGCAATATCATCTTCGTTCCATTCGGTTGCTTTACCTGTATTTGTCTTGCATCCTGTAAGAAGAGCATCAGCTCCCACGATAGTACCTCCCAGAAGAATACTGATATACTTAACCGCTTCTCTTCTGTCCATAATTAAATAGTTGTATAGTTATAAACTTTGTATCTCTTTATAAATTGAGGGAATATCCCGGGCGATAATTTCTCCTTATAAACTGGTTGACATCATCCAGGTTGGTAACCTTCATATTCTGATTATCCCACAGCAATTTCAGGTAACGGCCTGGGTAATTAAACCCTTTACCATCAGCTTTTGGCTTCCGCAAATCGTAGGCTCTTATAGCAAGATTAGCCATCAGGAGAGCTTCCGTTAATGGACCTGCTGTTTCAAATGGTGAGCTCACCTCTTTGTTTCCTTTCCCTGCTATTGCCGCTTCTACCCATTGAGCATAATGACCCTCAGCACCATGCGGCACACGGGCAAACTTCTGTTTTACTTTCACTTCGTTGGTACGCGATGTAGGCAATAATTTTGGATCAGCACCATAAGTGGAACACATCATCTTTCCTTTTGTTCCGATAAAAAGAGTGCCGTTTCCACCATCACCAAACATTTCGTTAGGTCCTAATTCTTCTGGCCTTTCCGGCTGAATGCCACCATCCATCCAATGAAGTGTTACTTCACCTTTAGTTTTATTTGTTTTCGGGAAAGTGAGAGTAACATGGCTGGAAGGTGGAATACTCTCGGGGAAATAGCCTCTCTTGAATTCATCTACATATACGCTTCCAACACTTGCCTGCACATCCTTTGCATATAAAAGATTCAAAACAGAAAAGGCAGGGGCAATGATATGGCAACCCATGTCCCCTAATGCTCCTGTGCCGAAGTCCCACCAGCCGCGCCAATTGAAAGGCACCAGCTTTTCAATATAATCCCTGTATGCTGCTGTACCGAGCCATAGGTCCCAGTCTAAGCCGGCAGGTACTGGTGCCGGCGTAGATGGCCAGGGAACTCCCTGTGGCCACACCGGGCGATCAGTCCAACAATAAACCGTATGTACATCACCGATAACACCTGCATCATACCACTCCATTAACTGCCGCACACCATCACCGGATGCACCCTGGTTTCCCATCTGGGTTACGACTTTATATTTATGGGCAGCATCTGTAAGCACGCGGGCTTCATATATATCATGCACTAATGGTTTCTGCACATATACATGCTTGCCTAACTGCATAGCCGCCAATGTGGGTGCTGCGTGGTTGTGATCAGGAGTGGAAACGGATACGGCATCAAAATTCTTTGCTTCCTTTTCCATCATCACCCGCCAGTCCTTGTAATACTTTGCTTTGGGAAAAGCTTTCACAGAATTAGCGGCCCTTCGATCATCTACGTCACACAGGAAGGCGATATCTGCTTTTCCACTCTTATAAAAGTTCATGATATCACTTTCACCTTTGCCACCCACACCAATACCGGCAACAACCAACCGATCACTTGGTGCTATATAGCCTTTTCCACCTAACACAAAACGGGGCACAATCATAAAGCCGGCAGCGGCCAGTGAAGTGTTCTTTATAAACTGCCTGCGGGAAGAAGATGTCTTGTCGTTTATATTATTTTCTGACATGAGCTCCGGGATTATAGTTAAAGATTCATTTTCTTAAGTTCTTTCACCGCATAATCACAAGCCCTTGCGGTAAGAGCCATATAAGTTAAAGAGGGATTGACACATGAAGCTGATGTCATGCAGGCACCGTCAGTAACGAAAACATTCTTTGCATCCCACAACTGGTTCCATTCATTTAGCACAGATGTCTTTGGATCTCTTCCCATACGTGCCGTCCCCATCTCGTGAATACCACCGCCAAGATAATATTCGTTATCATATGGCTGAACATCTTTGAGACCGGCCGCAGTCAACATCTCCACTGCGTCCTGGGCCATATCTTTTCTCATGTTCAGTTCATTCTCTTTGATCTCGCAATCAAATGAAAGAACCGGCAATCCCCATTTATCTTTTGTATTCTTATCAAGCGTGATTTTGTTTTCATGATAAGGAAGTGTCTCCCCAAAAGCTCCTATGCCCATTCTCCATTCACCGGGTTCACACAACGCTTCCTTAAACTCAGCACCAACTGACAATTCAGCTATGTCTCTCGCCCAACCGTCACGGCTGGCTTTCCCCTGGTAACCAAAACCTCTCAGGTAATTACGTTTGTCGCCGAAAAGATTTCGATATCTCACAACGTAAATACCATTTGCTCTTTTACCATACACATATTTATCATCATATCCTTCTACCCTGCCGGATGCTCCCACCCTAAAGTGATGATCCATTAAATTATGTCCCAGCTCTCCACTGCTGCTGCCGAGACCTTCTGGCCAAACATCAGTAGCGGAATTCATAAGTACCCATGCGGAGTTCAGCGATGAAGCATTAAGGAAAACTATCTTTGAAAAGAAATCATAAGTCTTATTCGTCTCTGCATCCACAACACGAACACCCCTGGCCTTTTTATTTTCCTTATCGTAAATAATCTCCTTAACAATAGAAAAGGGTCTTATGGTAAGATTACCTGTTTTAACAGCAGCAGGCAGTGTTGATGATTGGGTGCTGAAGTAGGCACCAAAAGGGCACCCCAACCAGCATTTATCCCTGTATTGACAATTAGTTCTTCCCTGTTCCGGCTTCGGTTCAGTGATGATTGCCGTGCGGCCGATGATCATATTTCTCTTGCCGCCAAACTGCTGCTTTATACGTGCAGCAACATCCTTTTCCACACAGTTCATTTCCATAGGCGGCAGGAACTGACCGTCCGGTAATTGAGCCAGGCCCTCCTTTGACCCACTTATGCCGGCAAACTTTTCTACATAGTCATACCATGGAGCGATATCCTTATAGCGGATTGGCCAGTCAATAGCAATTCCTTCTTTGGCGTTTGCTTCATAATCAATATCACTCCAGCGATAGCTTTGTCTTCCCCACACCAATGAACGACCACCTACCTGGTAACTGCGAAACCAATCAAATCTTTTCACCTCCGTGTAAGGACATTCACTGTCCTTTGCCCAGAATTCGAGATTCCTTTCATTGAGCGGGTAATCGCGTTGGAGTTTAGGATAATCATGCAACATTTGCTGTGTGCGACCCCCACGATGAGGAAGCTCCCACAGCTCTTTATTTGTATTTACATAGTCTTTAATGTGCTCGATATTGCGTCCCCTTTCCAACATCAACACTTTTAGTCCTTTTTCCGTTAGTTCTTTTGCCGCCCAGCCACCACTGATCCCTGAACCCACTACAATTGCATCATAAGTTTCTGCCATAGAAGAATTTTACAGTCCTGGTTTAGTATAGGAATATTTAATTAAACATCACAGATATGTACCGCCTTGGATAATTGCCCAACTTTTTCTTTTGTATTATTCCCCTGCGGTATAAACTCCTGCGCTACATAATCCTTGAAACCTATTTCAAGAATTGCTTTCATAATAGCGGGATAATACAATTCCTGCGTTTCATCTATTATATGCCTTCCCGGAACTCCACCGGTATGGTAGTGTCCAAAATATGGATGGTTTTGCTGGATGGTATGAATGACATCACCCTCATCTATTTGCATGTGGTAAATGTCATACAGCAATTTGAAGTTCTCCGATCCCACTCTTTTCACCAACTCCACTCCCCATGCACTATGGTCGCACATATAATCAATATGATTCACCTTGCTGTTCAGCAATTCCATTTGAATAATGACACCCTTTTTTTCTGCAGCAGGGAGTATTTGTTTAAGTCCCTCTACACAGTTTTTTAATCCTGTTTCATCATCCATTCCTTCTTTATTACCGCTGAAGCAAATAAGATTGCTATACCCTGCAGCAGCCACAAGATCAATATGCTCGAGGTAATTCTTTATTAAAACAGGATGATATTCTTTGCGATTCCATCCTTTTGTAAGGCTGATCTCTGCACCATTACACATGGAAGAAAATATTCCATGCTTCTTAAGAGTATTCCAATCGGCAGGACCTACGAGGTCTATAGCAGCAAATCCAATCTCCTTCACTGCCTGGCAGAGTTCCTCAACTGACAGGAAGTTATACGTCCACCTGCAAACGGAATGATTAATATTTCCTTTTAGTTTCTTCATCTTTTGGGTACTTCCGCAACTTGCCAGTGCCGTTGCAGGGCTTATGGCAACTGCAGTGGAAGCAATAAATATATTTTTCAAGGCTTCTCTTCTTCCGGAATTCTTCTCCATAAAATTTCTTTCTTAAGTAACAGGTGTCGCTGCTAAACCTTTTTCAGCTTCTGCTTCTGTTATCACCTTGCGTTTTGCAGGTTTAAATAGTAAAGAAAATAAAACAAGAATGACCAGGGCAATAATTGCAGGTACCATCCAGATGGCTTTCCAGTTGTGACCACCCACAATGGAATACTTTTCTGCTACCA
>JBLNAY010000136.1:0-26481 GCA_050259715.1 Candidatus Dadabacteria bacterium | reverse complement strand
ATCAGCATTCAACCATCTATCCTTGAATTTCATACCGGTCCGGCAGGAACAGAATCACAACCTGTAAGGATTACTAATCTTTCAGGTAAGAAACTAGCTTTCCAGGCTTATTTGGCTGACTGGCTACGGGATTCCACCGGTGGTCACCAGTATTTCAAAGCTGATACCCTGAAACGCTCCTGCGCCTCCTGGGTTGAACTAAACAGAAATTATGTACAAGTGGAACCCAATCAAACCGAAGAATTAATCGTACGGCTGCATGCTCCTTCCGATCCGGAACAAGTCAAGCAGATGAAATGGGCTATGCTTTTTTTACAGAATGCTGATGAACAGGATTCAGCATCACGCAACAGGAAAGAACTGCAAACCCAGGTGAAAGAGATACTTAGAGTCGGCATTCATATATATGAAACTCCACCTTCATTAGTGAATAAAACAGTTAAGGCCATTTCACTAAAACAGGTTCGGAATGAGAAGAATAATTATGAATTATTAATGAAGAACACAGGTGATGTAATGCTGCAATGCAAAGCTTACCTTGAATTGACTAACGCAGTTGATGGAAAAACTTTTAAAACAGATAAAATTGAATTTCCTGTATTTCCTGAAGGCGTCAGAAAAGTGAAACTAACAGTTCCTACAAGTGTTCCAAAAGGGAAATATTCTGCCCTCGCCATAATAGATCTGGGTGAAGACTTGCCCCTGGAAGGCATAGAAAAGGCACTGGAGGTGCTTTAACCTAAAAGTAGAATAACACAGTTCCTGCCCTTTAATTTACAAATAACAGCTCTCCATGTGCCTGAAACACTGCTGGAATACCCTGGTGTTTACTTATTGGTTAATATAAAGTTAGTATAACTTAAGATTTAAGTGTGTAGGGAGTTTGAACGGATTTAGCAGGGGGTAAAGCCGTTCTAAAGCCGTTCTAACTCCATGGTAACTCCATGGTAACTCTATGTAAACCTTTTGGGAACTCAATAGAAAAACCTGGCATCTGTCCTTCTATAATTGTTTATTATGCTCTTAACATTTTCAACGTAAATATTTATATCCAGATGGAAGCAGCTTTGTATTGACCTGGAAAAAACTAATTAAGGGCCTCTTTCATATTCATTTTTGGGAAGAAGGGCAGCAGGGGGTAATTTTGGCCATCTTGGACCAGGAAAATTTAAGTATACCGGAAGACAAACTGAAACTGTTGGGAGAACAGTTGGAAGGTGAGTTTTATTATGATGAAAGGATGCGACTCTTGTATGCAACTGACGCATCGGCATATAGGGAATTGCCTCTTGCTGTGGCAGTGCCGAAGAGTAAAGAAGACATTAAAAAACTGATTCTATTTGCCCGGGAGCAGAAAACTTCAATCATACCTAGAACGGCAGGGACATCCCTTGCAGGCCAGGTTGTAGGTAGTGGCATCGTTGTAGATGTTTCTAAGTACTTCACCCGGATAATTGAATTAAATGAAAAAGAACATTGGGTGCGTGTAGAACCCGGGGTGATTCGTGATGAGTTGAATTATTTTCTTAAACCTTATGGTTTCTTTTTCGGACCTGAAACATCAACCGCCAATCGTGCAATGATGGGTGGAATGGTGGGAAATAATTCCTGTGGGTCAAACTCAATTGTATACAGGAGTACCCGGGAGCATCTGCTGGAAGTAATTGCTTTGCTCAGTGATGGCACTGAGGTTGTTTTTAAAGCAGTGGACATTGATGAATTTCATTCAAAGTGTGAAGGAGATAGCCTGGAGGCGAATATTTATAACACCGTTCGCCGGCAATTGAGCAATTATGAAATCCAGGTTGAAATAAGAAAGGAGTTCCCAAAGAAAACTGTTGAACGTCGCAACACAGGATATGCGGTTGACCTGCTCCTGGAGTCTGCACCTTTTACAGCAGGGGGAAATGATTTTAATTTCTGCCAACTGATTGCAGGTTCTGAAGGGACATTAGCTTTTCTTACCGAAATAAAATTGAATATCGTTCCACTGCCTCCTAAAGAGGTCGGACTGCTCTGTGTTCATTTTAACACCATTGATGAAGCACTGCGTGCAAACTTAATTGCACTGAAATATAATCCCAGCGCCAGTGAATTGATAGACCATTATATTCTTGAATGCACTAAAGGAAATATAGAACAGCGTAGGAACCGGTTTTTTGTCCAGGGAGATCCGGGAGCTATTCTAGTCATTGAATATGCGAGGACTACCAGGGAAGAAGTTACTGTTATTGCAAATAAAGTTGAAGAAGAGATGCGTTTAGCAGGCATGGGTTATCATTTTCCTTTACTATTTGGTGAAGACACAAAAAAGATATGGACTCTTCGAAAAGCCGGCCTGGGCTTATTAAGTAATCTTCCGGGGGATGATAAAGCGGTGCCTGTAATTGAAGATACTGCAGTGGATGTGCATGATTTGCCATCATATATACGTGAATTCAATGAGATCTTAAAAAAGCACAATTTATATTCTGTTCACTATGCCCATGCGGGTTCAGGAGAACTTCACCTTCGTCCGATCATTAATTTAAAAACAGAGGAAGGTAACCGCCTCTTTCGGATTATTGCAGAGGAAATAGCAACCCTGGTTAAAAAGTATAATGGTTCCCTCAGTGGAGAACATGGAGATGGCAGGTTAAGAGGTGAGTTCATCCGCCAAATGGTTGGAGAGAAGAATTACCAGCTATTCAAAGAATTGAAACAAACTTGGGATCCTTACAATATTTTCAATCCGAATAAGATTGTTGATACTCCTGCAATGAATAGCATGCTCCGGTATGCACCCGGGCAGCATACACCTAAGTTTGAAACTGTTTTTCGTTTCCACAACCAGGACATTCTTCAACATGCCGAGCAATGTAATGGTTCGGGTGATTGCCGCAAGACCCATCTCTCAGGTGGTACTATGTGCCCTTCCTACATGGCCACAAAAAATGAAAAGGATTCAACAAGAGCAAGAGCAAATATCCTCAGGGAGTTCCTGACGAATTCTTCCAAAATGAATCGCTTCGACCACGAAGAGATTAAAGATGTAATGGATCTTTGCATCAGCTGCAAAGGCTGCAAATCAGAATGCCCATCCAATGTGGACATGGCCAAACTGAAGGCAGAGTTTCTGCAACATTACTATGATGCAAACGGCATTCCATTCCGCTCAAAGCTGATTGCAAACTTCACCCGGTCTGCCCAATTAGGCTCTATTGCTCCCGGTATCTACAATTTTATTATGACAGCACCAGGCATCAGCACTCTTGTTAAAAAAATTTCCGGATTTGCAGTAGACCGCTCCATGCCAACGCTGTACAAAACCACATTAAAAAGTTGGTGGAAGAAACATCAGCGGAAGGTTGACAGGCCAATCCTTAAACGGAAGGTTTACTTATTCTGCGATGAGTTCACGAACTTCAATGACACCACCATAGGTATTCATACTATTTTACTTCTTGAGAAATTAGGCTATGAAGTGATCATACCGGAACACGAAGAAAGTGGCCGGGCGTGGATGTCGAAAGGATTGATCAGGACTGCAAAGAAGATTGCGAATAAAAATATCCGGTTGTTAAAAGATGTGATTACGGCCGATACTCCATTAATAGGTATAGAACCTTCTGCCATACTTACATTCCGCGATGAATATATTGATCTTGCCGATGATGAGCTGCTTGAAAACGCAAGAGCCTTATCAAAGTATACTTTGATGTTTGATGAGTTCATTGCTGCAGAAATCGAAAAGGGAAACATTAAAAAGGAACAATTCACTACAGAAACGAGAGCGATAAAGCTTCATGGTCACTGCCAGCAGAAAGCCGTAGCGTCAGTTTCTCCCACAGTTAAGATCTTATCTTTTCCTGAGAACTATTCCGTAGAAGTCATTCCTTCCGGTTGTTGTGGTATGGCCGGATCATTCGGCTATGAGAAGGAACATTTTGAAGTCTCCATGAAAATAGGAGAGCTAGTGTTGTTACCCGCCGTTCGCAGGCAACCTGAAGATGTAATCATCGCAGCTCCAGGCACCAGCTGCCGCCATCAAATAAAAGATGGTACGGGAAGGAATGCCTTGCACCCGGTGGAGGTGTTGTATGAGGCACTTATCGATGGAGACTAAATACCACCTCCTGCAACCTTTTGTTATTCAAAACCTTTCATCATTAAAATTACCCGGATGTTTGTCGCTGCTACAATGAATACGTAAGATTCAAATGGACTTTATCTAATTTGAAATCAAAGTACGTAATTAGAAAATTCTAAAATTTTAATTTACTCACCTTTTCTATTTTGAGGATTTCCCTCGATGTTTTCAGGAAGATATTACCAGCTCAATTAAAAAGTAAACAGTGCTACCTGGCTGGATGGATTGTATTACTTTCATAAACTCTCTTTATGAGATTTCAAGGCATAATTGAAAGATGGTTTGGTATCAAACCTCTGTTCAAGCTGGCCTGGGTTCAACTTGAAGAGTTGAAGGGAATAAGGATTGCAGAATGGTAAACGAAAAGAAATCAAAGTTGACGAATGCAACAGAAACTTAAAATAGAAAAGCAAAGGCTAATTTATTCCATTGAGCGGTTACTTGAAGGGCCAATGGTTTTTTTGGGATTTATTTGGTTGATACTCTTAATCCTTGAGTTTACCCGGGGTTTGAACCAGCCACTCACTTATTTAAGTTTAAGTATATGGGTTATATTTGTAATTGATTTTATTCTAAAATTTTTTATTGCTCCGTCAAAAATCGATTACCTTAAACATAACTGGCTGATAGGTATTTCATTACTCATTCCAGCATTACGCGTGTTTCGCATATCCAGGTTGATTCGTTTATTCCGCAGTGTTCGGTTGGTAAAGGTGGTCTCTTCATTAAACCGAAGTATGCGAAGTCTTTCAGCTACCATGAGGCGCAGGGGGTTTTCATATGTAGTGTTATTAACAGTTGTAGTAATTTTTGGTGGTGCGGCGGGTATGTATAATATAGAGAAAGGGCATACGGGATTTGAGAATTATGGTATGGCATTGTGGTGGACGGGGATGAGAGTAATTACAGCAGGCAGTGATTATTGGCCTGTGACGGCCGAAGGCAGAGGCCTGGCATTTATACTTGCTTTATTTGGCTATGGCATCTTTGGGTACGTTACAGCAACACTCGCCAGTTTCTTTATCGGCAGGGATGCAGAAGAGAAGTCAGCACCTGTTGCCGGTGCCAGGGAAGTAGAGCAAATAGCGGCGGAACTGAAGTATTTAACACATACTATAAAGTTGTTAGAGGAAAAATTGAACAAGGATGCCAGAGAATAAACCTGTAAAGATCTTATTGAAGTCGTATAAGAATCTTGTTGAAAATAACCCTTTGCAGATGGCGAGTTCGACTGCCTTTTTTAGCACCTTCTCTATGCCGGCTATCATCATCATCATGATTCAATTCCTGAGTATCATTTTCCAACCGGCTCTGGTAAGTGAATTGGTGAACCAGAAGCTGAGAAACCTCCTTGGAAATGAAACCCGAGAACAGGTGGTCAATACACTTCATGCATTTGAGAGTTTGGCGACGAACAAACTTGTAACCATAACAGGTTTTATATTCCTGCTCTTCGTTGCGTCTACTTTGTTTAAAATCATTAAAGATTCGCTCAATTCATTATGGTCAGTTAAGCAAGTACAAAAGCAATCCTTAGTGAGCCAATTAAGCAGCCGGGGTAAGTTTATTCTTTTCATCATCTTTGCCGGCTTTTTACTAATAGCAGGAATTGCAGGAGAAGAGCTCCGTGGGTTGTTAGAACACCGTTTTGATATTGTTCCACAAGTCCTGGTGTTATACTTCAACGGCATGCTACATTACTTGTTTGCTATAGTGGTAAATTCAATTTGGTTCATCATCATTTTCCGTTATCTGCCCGACATCAGGCCACCGCTAAAAGCGGTGCTCCCGGGTGCTTTATTCACCAGTTTACTTTATAATGCAGGTAAGTTCATTCTTCATTCTTTACTCACAATTAGCAAGTTTACGACCTTGTATGGTGCGTCCGCATCAATAATGCTGCTGTTGCTCTTTGTATTCTATACCTCTTTAATCCTGTATTTCGGAGCCTCTTTTACTGTGGAGTGGACACTTCAGTATTATCCAAAAATTCAGCCGGTATCAGGTGCTGCTTTTTTTACTAAAGTGACTGCAAATAGGAGTGAAGATGAACTCTGATCTTAGAACTTCGAACTTAACAAATCCTCGGCAACTGTTCTCCTGTCAGGTAATTGATCACACGTGTGCCGCCGATCTTTGTTTTTAAAACAGCCTTACCTGGATTGGAGGAAGTTACTTCACCGATGATCATGGCATCAGCGCCATTGGGATCCTGCCTGAGCGTGTTAATAACGGCTTCTGCTTTTGAATTATCAACAACCGTGATGAAGATGCCTTCATTGGCAACATAGAGTGGATCAAGACCGAGCATCTCGCAGGCTCCTTCTACTTCTTCATTTATGGGAATGGCCGCCTGGTTGATATGAAAACCAAGATTGGTGAGTTCTGCTATTTCATTCAGCACGGAAGCCACGCCACCCCGTGTGGGGTCGCGGAAGAATTTCAGATTCTCACCATAAGCGTCCAGCAAAGTCTTGATGGTGAAATTGAGGTTAGCCGTATCACTCTGAATACTGGTTTCGAATTCCAGTCCTTTTCTGAGGCTCATGATGGCAATTCCATGTGTTGCAACTTTGCCACTGACAATAATCATATCGCCTGGTTGAATCCTGTTGTGATGCACGTAGGCAGTAGGATGTACTTCTCCAATGCCGGATGTATTAATAAAGATCTTATCGCCTTTACCTTTCTCAACAACCTTAGTATCACCGGTAACAATTTTAACCTGTGCTTTGTCAGCTGCTTCTTTTATACTAACCAACACTCTTGAAAATTCTTCTGTAGGCAGTCCTTCTTCAATGATAAAAGCTAGCGAAATATATTTAGCCATTGCGCCACACATAGCGAGATCGTTAACCGTGCCATTGATGGCGAGATCACCGATAGATCCGCCGGGGAAAAAAATCGGAGAGATGACATAGCTATCTGTGCTGAAGGCCACTTTGCCATTCAGGCGGAAACTGGCTCCATCGTGTTGCTGTTCGAGTAAATCATTATCAAAGAGTTGGAATACTCCCGATTGTAAAAGTTTATGGGTAAGCAGCCCGCCGCTTCCATGGCCAAGGGTTATTACATCATAATCAAACTTCGGCAGGGGACAAGTTAATTGCATCTTCAGTATTTAAATTAGAATAATGATAATGAAAATAGGCCGCACAGGCTCCTTCACTACTAACCATGGGTGCGCCAACTGGGTGTTCGGGTTTGCAGCTCTTTCCAAAATTAGGACATTGCACCGGCTTCTTTAAGCCCTTCATAATATCGCCACTAATGCAGGTGCTGTTCTCTTTTGCTTCCGGGATATCGATATTGAATTTCAACCGTGCATTGTAGGATTTGTATCGTGCATTCACTTCATAACCACTGGCCGGAATTTCGCCAATACCTCTCCATGCCCTGTCGTTCACTTCAAACACTTCGGAGATCACTTTTTTTGCGGGTAGATTTCCTTCCTTCATTACAGAACGGGCATACTGGTTTTCTACTTTGTACTCATCGTTCTCCAGTTGATTCACAGTCATGAGGATGCCCTGTAAAAGGTCAACAGGTTCAAAGCCGGTGACGACAATAGGTGTTTTATATTTTTCGGCTATGGGATAATATTCATCCATGCCCATGATGGTGCACACATGTCCAGCTGCGAGGAAGCCATCAATGGTACATTCAGGGTCGGAAAGCAACGCTTCCATGGCCGGTGGTACAAGAACGTGTGAAGCAAGAATAGAGTAATTCGTTAATCCCAATTTATCAGCCTGGATGACACTCAATGCATTTGCCGGTGCAGTAGTTTCAAATCCAATGGCAAAAAAGACAACTTCTTTGGAAGGATTTTCTTTTGCTATCTGCACGGCTTCCATTGGCGAGTATAAAATTCTTACATCACCACCCGCAGCTTTCACCTCCAGCAGGCTTTTGGAAGATCCCGGCACGCGCAACATATCGCCGAAAGAAGTGAAGATCACATTGGGTTGTTCGGCCAGCCAGGTAGCTTCATCAATGACGGAAACGCCGGTAACACATACAGGGCATCCAGGCCCATGTACCATTGTTATCGCGGCCGGCAGCATTTCCAGTATTCCATTCTTCACCAGGCTATGGGTCTGTCCACCACAAATTTCCATCAACGTCCATGGGTGCTTTGTGATGCGGTGAATTTCTGCCAGGTACTCCTTCACCATCTGGGGATCTCTATATTCACTGAGGTATTTCATTAGTCGGTCAATTCATTAGTTTCGCCCATCAGGCGTAAATATTCAAAAGTTTTTTGTGCTTCCTCTTCATCCACCTTACTGAGTGCTAATCCTACATGGACAATCACGTAATCCCCAACGTTAGCTTCAGGAACCATCGACAGGTTTACATCTTTACATATACCTGAAAAGGAAACTTTGCCATGCCGGAAAGTTTGGTCCTCGGCGTTGTTGTTGATGGATATTATTTTACCGGGTATTGCTAAACACATGTTTTAATATTTCAATTCTGTTAAACTGGTTTTTAATTGTTGTTGAACGGGAGCTGCCTGTTTTCTCTTCATCATCTCATAACAGGCAATTTGTCCAAAGCCGATGCATTCATCATTGGGACTTAATTGCCGGTGGAAGTACAGATTGTATTCAGCGGATAATTCTTTTTTTATAAGGTCCACAAGTAATTCATTTTGAAAAACTCCACCACTAAAAGCGAGCGTCTTAATACAATGATCATCACTTACCGCCCGGATTATCTGCACCAGGGAGCAATAGATCTTCCAGCAGATGAAAGAAACTTCTTCGTTAACTTTTACATCGGCAAAAACCTGTCTGAGTAAGTCCGTGTAGTTGATCTTACCATGTTCACACTTTAACGAATAATACTGAACGTGACTATGCCTGTGTTTTGAAGCAAGCGCTTCCATCTTCATTGCGCCTTCACCTTCATAACTATTGTATTGACAAATGTTCAGAATGGCTGCCAGGCCATCAAGAAAACGTCCCATACTGCTGCTTTGCAGTACGTTGGGCTGTGTAAGCGCTTTTTGATAATAGTTCCATTCAGTGGCGGTAAAGAAATGCTGCATGATGGACTGTTCTCGCGGTAAGTTCCTTAACAGGCTGAGAGCAGAAAGGCGCGGCTCTTTACTCATTTTATCAGCTGCAATATGAGGGAAGTAGTCGAGGTGAGCTATCCGCTGTAAGTCATAATCTTTGTAAATGAAAAACTCGCTTCCCCATGTTTGATGATCGTCGCCATAGCCGGTGCCATCCCAGGCAATGCCGAGCACAGGATCTTTATGTTGAATTAAGTTGTTTTCCGCTATCACTGCCGCACAATGCGCCTTGTGGTGTTGAAAGGAGTGAACAGGGATGTTGTGTTCTTTGGCGAGTTGCTTACCAAAAGCCGAAACAACATAGTGAGGATGCCTGTCAATGAGCACAACCGCGGGTTTTTCGTCAAGCAGGTTAAACAGGTGATTGACAGTGGTGGTATATGACGTTTGTGATTCCAGGTTCTCCTGGTCTCCAAGAAATTGGCTGATGAACAGGTTATGCCTGTTTAATAGGGCAAAGGCAGCTTTCAGCTCTCCACCGGCGGCAAAGATGCTGTGTTTCCTTGTGGTGAACGGGTTGGGAAAATAGTTGGGAGCCAATCCACGGCTCCTTCTTAGTATGATCTTTTGACCTGTGCCGGTGAACTGCACCACACTGTCATCCTGAGGGGTTACTATTTCACGATCGTAGGTAATGATATCATCAGCAATATTGGAAAATACTTCTAAGGCAACATCATCTTTATAAATGATTGGAGACCCGCTGATGTTGCCACTGGTAGCAATCAATGGTTTACCGAAAGCGGAAGAAATCAGCAGCAGCAATGGCGAGTAGGGCAACATTACTCCAATCTTTGACAGCCCCGGAGCAACCAGTTCAACCTGCACTTCGCCTGCTTTATCTTTTCGTAGGTTGCAAAGTACTATCGGCGCCGACTTATGCTGCAACAACTGGCTTTCTGAGGTGTTGAGCACAACGTCTTCATTGACCTTTTCTATGGAAGGATATAATAAAGCAAATGGCTTCTGCGGCCGATGTTTCCTTGTTCTTAAGGTTTGAATGGGTTCTTCAACTGTCGCATCACACATGAGAAGGTAGCCTCCAATTCCTTTTATGGCAAGTATTTTACCCTGCTGTAAGCTGTTTACTGCTTCAGCAATAATATATGGATAGTCGCCTGGAACAGCAACGCCATTGGCCTTATATAAATGCATTTGTATGGCACAATCGCCACAGGATATAGTTTGACTATAATGTCTCCTGTTGTAAATACTATTATACTCAGATGAACATTGAGAACACAACGGGAGAGGAGCCATGGCGGTATTATGACGATCATATGGTAAGCCAGTCATTATAGAATAGCGCGGCCCGCAGTGAAGGCAAGTTGTAAATGGGTAGTGGTACCAGCGATCGCTGCCATTCAGAACTTCAGCTGCACATTCCTTACAAATTCCTATATCCGGTGTAATTAACAATGAAGGCCTTGCAGAATGATTATCACTTTCTTTTATTATAAAGGAAGAGAATGATTTAAAAGCTATTTCATATACCTGGTGTTCAGTGATGATGGCATTGACAGGAGGCTTGTCAATGAGGATACGATAGAATTGAGCAGCGACAGAGGAGGTGGCATTGAATTCTATATGAATTCCATCATTTGTATTACTTACCCAACCATTCAACCTAAGCTTTTCAGCTAGCTGATATACAAAAGGTCGGAAACCGACCCCTTGAACCTGACCATTAATATGAATGTGATATGTTGTCATAAGTAGCAGGAACACCAGCGTGCTTCATTTGTAGCCATTCGTACCATTCCTGTAATCCTTCTCCTGAAGTGCAACTCACTTCAATAATCGTGAGGTTCGGATTTACCCTGTGTAAATATTCCTTTGCTTTTTCCATGTTGAACGGAACATAAGGCAGCAGGTCTATTTTGTTTATAAGACATAAGGAAGAAGTGAAGAACATATCCGGATATTTCAGGGGTTTGTCATCACCTTCTGTAACACTCATGATAACGACTCTCTCTTTTTCGCCGAGATCAAACATTGCAGGGCAAACCAAATTCCCTACATTCTCAATAAACAGTATAGAATTTTCCTGCAGGTTTAAACCGGGGATTGCATGCGATACCATATGTCCATCTAGGTGACATCCTTTACCCGTATTGATTTGCACGACCTTTGTGCCGGTAGCATATATGCGGTCAGCATCATTGCAGGTTTGCTGGTCGCCTTCAATAACAGAGAAATTCACCTGCTCCTTCAGGTCAATGAGTGTTTTTTCCAGTATACTGGTTTTGCCGGATCCTGGAGAACTTACCAGGTTAAGAGCCAGGATGTTCTTGGCTTCAAAATATCCCCTGTTTCGTTCAGCATATAATTGATTTTGATGTAAGACATCTTTCTCAATTTCTACAACCGATTTATGATGAGATTGGGAATCTAAAGCATCGTGAGTATGCGAGTTATCATGACTGTGTCCGGGTTCTACAAGTACGTGATGAACATCTGTTTCACATCCGCAGGTTGCACACATTGTTTTTACTATTTAGTTTGGAAGATTATTCATGATTGGTAATAACCAGTTAGTTCTCTTTTTACTTAGTCCAGTACTTTCTACTTCTTACTGTGTCTAATAATAAAATTACAGAAACCAGTAGGAAACTCCATGAAAAAACTGCATGCTGTGGTTCAACAAAATAGTGAGTGAGTGTGAAACCTTCTGTTGCACCATGACCTTCATGAGCAAGACAAATAAAAGGTGCAGTCAAAGTAAGAAGTAAGAATAAAAGTGACTTTTTCATAATTAAGTTTATAGGCTGTAAATATTGAGTATTTTGATATTACGATTTATATACTGGGTCAGGGACCATGATGATATTCGTCAGGATACACTAGAATTGTCGTTGGCTAAATGGTTATTTCACCATGCTGACCGTTAGTTATTTGGGTGATGACCATCATTGCTGAGAATGCCAGCTCAAGATAGCTTGCGGCCCTAATTGACTAATTGAAGAGAAGATACTATGAAAGATGATTTGCCCTTAGTGCAAACCGAAGCAACCAGGACTGACCCACGTTTAAAGTTAATAGCCGCAAAAATCAAGAAAGAGAATTACAAGCCAGATGCATTAATTGAAATACTGCATACAGCACAAAATGCTTATGGGTATTTACCCAAAAAAGTGCTGGCTTATATAACTAAGGCTTTGCGGCTCCCTCCATCAAGGGTTTATTCAACAGTAACGTTTTACCACTTTTTCTCTCTTAAATCAAAAGGAGAGCACACTTGCCTGGTATGTACGGGTACAGCTTGTTATGTAAAAGGTGCACAAGCTTTATTAGACGAAATTGAAAATGAAATTGGATTAGTTCCCGGGCAGGTTTCAGCAGATAACAAACTCGGAGTGCAGGTCGCCCGATGCATAGGTGCCTGTGGTTTAGCTCCGGCTGTAGTTATTGATGAAGAAGTCCAGGGTAAAATAACACCAGGAGAAATTACTGCAAAAATCAAAGAAAAAACAGGTGTGATATGAGCCGGCAAGATTTGGCATTAAAGATTGAAAAAGCAAAAGAAAAACACTGTTTCGTTAAAAAGAAAATCTGTGTCTGTTGTGGAGCCGGGTGTATATCCTCCGGTTCGGAAGATGTATTAAAAAAACTTCAGCAGGAAATAAAGGAAAGAGGATTAGAAGCAGAATTTGACATTATTCCTACAGGATGTATGGGACCTTGTAACCAGGGACCATTGGTAAAGGATCTTTCTGAAGATGTAATTTACCAAAAAGTGGATTGTCAGAACATATTATGGGTGGTAGAAAGCCAGTTGGTAAAAAAAGAGCCGATTGAAAATATGCTGCTGTTCTCTGAGTTTCGTGAGAAGCCCTATCTCAAAGCTGAAGACGATCCGTGCTTCAAAAAACAATTAAAGATTGTTTTAAAAGATTGTGGTGAAATCAATCCGGAAGACATTGAAGAATACTTATCTCGTGATGGCTATACGGCATTGACGAAAGTGCTGTTCCAGATGCTGCCCGAAGATGTAATTGCGGAAGTTAAGCAAAGTGGTCTTCGCGGTCGTGGCGGTGCCGGTTACCCGGTGGGATTGAAATGGGAAACAGTTTATCGCTATGTGAATGATCAGAAGTATATTATTTGTAATGGTGATGAAGGTGATCCCGGTGCTTTCATGGATAGGAGTGTTCTGGAAGGCAATCCACACCGGGTGTTGGAAGGAATGGCTATAGCTGCTTATGCTGTTGGCGCGAATAAGGGATTTGCTTATATACGGGGAGAATACCCTTTAGCAATCAAACGTTTTGAACTGGCAATAAAGCAGGCGAAGAAAATGGGTTTGCTGAGTAGTAATATTCTGGGCAGCAACTTTTCTTTTGATGTGGAAGTTCGTATTGGAGCCGGAGCATTTGTTTGTGGTGAAGAAACAGCGCTCATAGCATCCATTGAAGGAAAACGAGGGACTCCGCGGCCACGTCCTCCATTCCCAGCAGAATCAGGTTTATGGGGCAAACCGACACTAAACAATAATGTAGAAACGTACGCCAATATTGCTCCTATAATTAATAATGGTTGTGAATGGTTTAGAAATATAGGGACTGTAAAAAGTGCAGGAACAAAGGTGTTTGCACTAGCAGGTAAAATAAATATCTCCGGCCTGATTGAAGTGCCTATGGGTACACCGTTAAGAGAGATAGTTTTTAATATTGGTGGAGGAGTGCAAAATGGGGCTGAATTCAAGGCGGCGCAAACTGGAGGGCCTTCAGGAGGATGTATTCCTGCCGCTCACCTCGATGTGAAAGTTGACTATGAAGATCTTGTGAGTTTAGGATCTATCATGGGTTCCGGTGGATTGATTGTCATGGATCAAAGTTCTAACATGGTGGATGTTGCTCGTTATTTTATGGAATTCTGTATGGATGAAAGTTGTGGTAAATGTGTTCCATGCAGGGTAGGAACGAAAATGATGCATGACCTGTTGCAGAAGATCTGTGACGGCAAAGCCACACAAATTGACCTTGACAGGTTAGAAGAACTAGCCATCTATGTTAGGGATACCAGCTTATGCGGTTTAGGTGGTTCGGCACCGAATCCATTATTGAGTACACTCAGGCATTTCCGTGAGGAATATGAAAGCAAGATTATTAAATACAATGGAAAGCAAGCTGTTATTGCACCTGAAGAACAATTACTAATTCTCAACTAAGAATAAATGAATAGCACAATAACTATTGAAGTTGATGATAAGAAGCTAACTGTTTCACCCAGGAAGACGATCCTGGAAGTCTGCAGGGAACATAACATAGAGATTCTGACCATGTGCAACCTGAAGGGAATCATGGATGTTGGTTCCTGCCGTTTATGTCTCGTTGAAGTAGATGGAGTCAATAAGCTGCTTTCTGCCTGTACCACTAAGGTTTCTGCCAATATGGTAATCCGTACAAAAACAGACAGAATTAAAAAATATCAAAGAATCACAACCGAATTATTTTTTGCTGAACGCAACCACGTTTGTGCAGTCTGTGTCGCTAATGGAAAGTGTGAGTTGCAAAACCTGGGATATCAGGTGGGAATGGATACTATTCGTTACCCACACCTGTTTCCTCAATGCGAAGTTGATACATCACACCCCTGGTATGTAATGGATCACAACCGTTGTATCATGTGTACCAGGTGTGTACGTGTCTGCCAGGAGATTGAAGGTGCTTATAATTGGGAAGTAATGGCCCGTGGCTTTAATGTGAGGGTTATTTCAGATTTCAATACTCCATGGGGAGAATCCAGCACCTGTACTTCGTGCGGAAAATGTCTTCATGCCTGCCCGACTGGAGCTATCTGGCCGAAAGCCATAGTGCAGGGACAATTAGCGAAGAAACCGGAACTGATCGGCGAATTAGTTGAAAAGAGAAAACAAAAATTATAAGGCGGAGATCAATGACTTATTACAACGCCTATAAAATGAATTTACAAACTCAAATAGAGTACAAATGAGTAAGAAAAAGATAGCCACTGTTTGGCTGGGGGGATGTTCCGGATGTCACATGTCGCTGCTTGATATCGACGAAAGAATACTGGAAGTTGCCAAATTAGCTGACATTGTCAAATCGCCAATAGTCGATGGAAAAGAAATACCTAAGGTAGATATTACGCTTGTTGAAGGTTCGATTACCAGTGATGAACATTTAAATGAAATTCTTCATATACGCACGCAATCAAAGTATGTTGTTGCACTCGGCGACTGTGCCGTTACAACTAATATAACGGGAATGCGAAACTACTTTGATATGCAGGAAGTTTTTAACCGCGCATATATAGGTGTAAAGAGTAATGATGGCTTTGGAGAACTACCGAATCATCCGGCATTATTAAGATTACATGAAAAGGTAGTGCCATTGCAGGAAGTAGTAAATGTTGACTTTGTGATTCCAGGGTGCCCTCCAAGTGCTGACACCATTTTTTATGTGTTGAATGAATTTCTAAATGACAGGACTCCAGACCTGGGTGAGGTTAAAAAACTGAAATATGGTTAATCAAAATACAAGAAATATCCTGATATCACCTGTTACGAGAATTGAGGGACACGCTAAGATTACAATACAATTAGATGAACAAGGTGAAGTATCAAATGCTTTGTTTCATGTGAATGAATTTCGGGGATTCGAGAAATTTTGTGAAGGCCGGATGTATACTGAAATGCCGGTCATCACCCCCCGCATTTGTGGAATATGCCCGATCAGTCACTCAATTGCTAGCGTGAAAGCCTGCGAGATGATCCAGGGAATTCAACCCGCGTATACCGGCGATCTCCTGAGGAAGTTGATTCATATAGGTCAGAATATTTCCTCTCACGCTCTTTCCTTCTTTCATTTGTCTTCTCCTGATTTTCTATTAGGTTATGACAGTGATCCTGCAACAAGAAATATAATAGGATTGGCAAATAAGTATCCGGATATTGCCAAACGTGGAATAAGGCTGAGAAAATTCGGACAAGAAATAAGTGAACGCATCACCGGTAAAAAGATCCATATTATGGGCATCGCACCCGGCGGTATGGCTTTCCCATTATCTGAAGACAATCGTAAGGCACTTCTCGCCTGGATCCCGGAAGCGTTGGAGACTGTTCAAATGGGGCTTAGCATCATTAAAAAGTTCCACGAGGAAAATGTGGAATTGGTGAATTCTTTTGCTACTTCTCCTACATTATACCTCGGTACAGTAGGGCCGGAAGGACAACATGAACTTTATGACGGCAAGCTTCGCTTCATGAACCCGGAAGGAATTATTTTACAGGACCAGGTGGAGCCAAAATCATATCTGGACTATATTGCTGAACGTTCAGTAAGTTGGTCTTATCTCAAGTATCCTTATTATAAACCATTGGGTTTTGAAAAAGGATTTTACAGGGTAGGACCTTTAGCAAGGTTGAATGTAGCGTCAAGGATGAGAACTCCTTTGTCAAGAAAAGAGTTCAAAAACTTTAAGTCTCTTGGTGGTGGTAAACCAGTACACGGAACATTCTACTATCATTATGCACGCCTGATAGAAACTCTTTCCAGTATTGAAGAAGCAGAAAGGATATTAAATGATCCACTGGTAACATCTACCAACATCCAGACACAAGGCCGCTGGAATTATAATGAAGGCGTTGGTAGTTCTGAAGCACCTCGTGGCACTTTGTTCCACCACTATGTAACAGATGATACAGGTAAACTGACGCATGTTAATCTCTTGATTGCGACAGGCCAGAATAATCCTTCCATGAACCGGTCCATTACTGAAGTCGCAAAACAATATGTACATGGAACTGATATTAAAGAAGGAATGTTGAACAGGGTTGAATCCGCTATAAGGTGCTATGATCCATGTTTATCCTGTTCAACACATGCTATAGGTAAAATGCCATTAAAGTTGGAGTTGTTTAATCACTCCGGAGAATTAATTCACCAGCGATTTGAAAACTGATTCCAAAATATTGATAATGGCAATAGGTAATAACTGCCGGGCTGATGATGGACTCGGATGGAGGTTTGTGGAAGAAATTGAAAGAATGGGAATTGATTTCATACATTATGAGTACCGTTACCAGTTGCAGGTGGAAGATTCAGCGTTGATCAGTGAATACGATTCTGTATTCTTTGTTGATGCAACATATGAAGCATATTTTGATGGATTTAACATCTATGATTGCGCAGGTGATTGTGATTGTAAGTTTTCATCACATGCTCAATCCCCTGGTGCAATTGTTTCTTTGACAAATAACCTGTACAAGATATTTCCTAAGGCTTACATTATTGCTATATGTGGGGAACAATGGGGCCTTCAAAATTATTTGAGTGAAACAGCAGAAAGAAATCTGCAAGCGGCTGTTTCCTTCTTTACAAGACACTTTCTTCCGCCTAAATTGATCAGTGATTCGGAGGGAAATAGTTTGTCTACAATCACTTAATTGACTGATGACTATCAGCGGTCAGTGGTGTAAAGAATTATAGCTTGTGGCGTATTAAATAACCAAGACAAGTACCATGAATAATGATTTGTCTGCTTCCCCAATCCAGTTTGAAACAACTGGATTAAAAACGATTGCAGAACCTTCCCAAACCAAGATGCTGAACAAGCTGTGGGATCTCCAGAGAAAATATGGATTTATTAGTGATGAATCCATTTCAGACATTGCACATGAATTCAACATCACAAAAATTGAAGTTGAAGGAGTGGTGTCTTTCTATCATTTCTTTCATCGAACTCCGACGGGTAAATTCACGATTTACTTAAACAATAGTATTATATCAGATACTAAAGGTTTTCAGAGGATTAAAGACACCTTCGAGCGTGAAACAGGTACATCCTTTGGCTCCGTTGATAGGACAGGGACGTTTGGTCTGTTTCAAACTCCATGCATCGGTTTAAGTGACCAGGAGCCTTCCGCTTTAATCAATTTTTGTCCCTTTACTAATCTTAATGCTATTAAAGTGAAGGACATCATTACTAAGTTAAAGAATGGTGTTTCGCCGGAAAACATCTGCGATACTCCTGCAGATAATATCCGTTATACCCCTGAAAAATCTGTATTCTTCAGTGCTTTTGAACCCGGATCTGCTCTGAAGAAACTGGAACAACTAGGCAAAGAAGGAATCATTGAAGAAATCAGGCGGTCTGAATTAGCCGGCAGAGGTGGAGCTTACTATCCTACATGGAAAAAGTGGGATGCTGCCAGGGTGCAAAGTGTAATTTCCAAGGTTGTAGTCTGCAATGCAGATGAAGGAGAGCCAGGCACATTTAAAGATCGTGTGTTAATAAACACACAAGCCGGATCTTTAATTGAAGGAATGATTATCTGTGGCTATACCATTGGAGCTTCTTATGGCATCATTTATTTACGAGGTGAGTACTGGTGGTTAAAACCAAAGTTGGAACAAACGATAGCAGTATACCGGCAGAGAGGCCTACTCGGCATGAACTGTTGCTCAATACAAGGGTTTGATTTCGACATTCGTATCCAGATGGGTGCGGGCTCTTATGTATGTGGTGAAGAGACAGCCTTATTAGAATCATTGGAAGGAAAACGAGGTGAGCCCAGGACAAAATGGTTTTTTCCTGTTGAAAGAGGTTACCTGCAATTACCTACAGTTATCAATAATGTCGAAACATTCTGTGCTGCAGCCCGGATAATTGATATGGGTGTTGGTGAATACCTGAAATTAGGTATACCGGGTTCGCCTGGAGTAAAAGTGATTAGTGTTTCCGGTGATTGCAAACGTCCCGGAATATACGAAATTGAATGGGGTATGACGGTGGCAGAACTTTTGGAATTGTGTGAAGCTGACGATCCGTTTTATATACAAATCAGCGGCCCGTCCGGTGAATGTATTTCAATCAAAGAGAAGTTCCGCCGCATTTCCATGCTTGACTTAATGTCGCGTAAAGACCTGCGTTGCGGAGGCTCGTTTATGATATTTAATAAACAACGTGACCTTGTGAAAGTGCTGATGAATTTCGCTGAATTCTTCAAACAGGAATCCTGTGGAATTTGCACTCCTTGCAGGGCAGGTAATTTTATTATTGAGAGGAAATTAGAAAAACTGAACAACGGTATTGCGAATGAGAAAGACTTAAAGGAATTGAAGGAGTGGGGAATTATTATGAAGAACACAAGTCGCTGTGGATTAGGTAAGACTGCAACAAACACAATCATAGCTGCAACAGAGAAGTTTCACGACTATTTTACTGCACGACTTGATAAGGATTTTGATGGACTGAACCTGCAGTTCAATCTTGATGATGCTGTCCAGGAATACGAAAAATATAAAATCTGATCTATGGCAAAAATGGTAAACATATTAATCGACGGTAAACATATACAGGCAGAGGAAGGGAGAAACCTTATCCAGGTCGCTAAAGAAAACGGAGTTTTCATTCCTTCACTTTGTTATTATGAACATATTGAACCTCCCTTAGGTACTTGCCGTGTTTGCACATGTAAGATCAATGGAAAATATACTCCTGCGTGTACCGAGAAAATAGCAGAAGGACTGCTGGTGGAGGTAAATAATCCCGAGTTAGTAGATACCAGGAAAGCAGTAGTGGAGATGATGTTTGCAGAAGGTAACCACATTTGCCCAGCCTGTGAAAAGAGTGGCAATTGCGATTTGCAACATATCGGATATGAACTTGGCATTTCATCGACACGTTTTCCCCACCTGTTTAAAGATCGTGTTGTTGACTTTACACCAAAGAGGTTAATTATGGAACACAACAGGTGTATTAAATGCCTGAGATGTGTTGTGGATGTAAAAACAAGTGAAGGCAAAAAGGTCTTTACTTATCAAAACCGTGGCAATGAAACATTTGTGGGTGTTGACTATGAACAGGAGGCTAAGTTAACAGATGAAGAAGCGAAGACTGCGATGAACATCTGTCCAACGGGTGCCATAATCGTTCGCGGCGTCAGCGTTGCCCAGCCATTTGGCGACAGGAAATTTGACAATGAATCAGTTCAGCCAACTTTCAATAAAAAGGCGGTTTCCCGTAAACAGTCTTCAGTAATGAGTAAGAAGATCATTGCTACTATTTCACTTGCGGGTTGCTTTGGTTGCCACATGTCAATGTTAGATATTGATGCAGACCTATTGGACGTAGTCGAATTAGTTTCATTTGATAAGTCACCAATAAATGATATAAAGAATTTTACTAGTCGTTGCCACCTGGGGATTATTGAAGGAGGTTGCTGTAATTCGGATAACATAGAAACCTTGCGCAAATTTCGTGAGCATTGCGATATACTGGTTTCTATCGGAGAATGTTCAATCTGGGGTGGTCTTCCAAGCATGAGGAATTCCATTCCATTAAGTGAATGCCTGGAGGAAGCCTACCTGAATGCTGTCACGAATGAAAAAGGCAATACAGTAATACCTTATCATGAAGATTTACCAAAAATACTCGACAGGGTATATGCCTGCAATGAAATAGTCAAAATTGATTATTTTATTCCCGGGTGTCCACCTAATCCCAATCATATATGGAAAGCTGTTAAAAACATTCTTTGGGATGAAGAATACTCCATACTCTATTCTGAATTCAAATATGATTAAACCATGAACAAGAAAATTATCATAGACCCGGTAACAAGAGTAGAAGGCCATGGCAAAGTGACCATTCACCTTGATGAATATGGACAGGTAAAAGATGCATTTTTGCATATAACTGAATTCAGAGGGTTTGAACGCTTTATCCAGGGGCATCCATACTGGGAAGCACCGCTGCTTGTTCAAAGGCTTTGTGGAATTTGCCCTGTCAGTCACCACCTTGCAGCAGCTAAAGCAATAGATCAAATTGTGGGCATTGATCCGAACGACCTTTCGCCCACAGCAACAAAACTGCGGAGGCTTATGCACCTCGGCCAGGTATTTCAGTCTCATGCTTTGCATTTTTTCTATTTGGCTTCTCCTGACTTACTTTTTGGAGTAGACGCTCCTGTTGAAAAAAGAAATGTAGTCGCAGTAGCTGCTGAAAATCGGGATCTCGCAGTGAAAGGGATAACGATGCGGAAGTTTGGCCAGGAAATTATTAAAGCGATTGCTGGTAAAAGAATTCATGGCATTGTTGCTGTACCTGGTGGCGTTCACAAAACGTTTACTTCAGAAGACCGGGATTATTTCCTGGATGGCCGAAATATTGAGAATATAGATACCATGATCGAATGGTCTTTAGCAATGATAGATTTTATTAAAGGTTATCATGAACAGCATAGGAAATTTATGGATGAATTTGCTCAATTTCCTTCCGGTCATCTCGGGATGGTAACAGATGATGGTGCAATGGATTTATACGACGGTAAATTACGCGCAATTGATAGTGAAGGACAAATTACACTCAATGATATCTCTACTGATTTCTATGATGAGTATTTTTCTGAAGCAGTAGAAAAATGGTCGTACATGAAGTTTCCATATCTGACAAAGATTGGAAGAGAGAAAGGGTGGAACAGGGTTGGCCCCTTAGCGAGAATTAATATCTGCAATTATATTCCTACACCATTAGCAGAGAATGCAAGGCAGGAATTTGTATCATTTACCGGTAATAAAGTAAATAACAGTACACTTTATTCACATTGGGCCAGGCTAATTGAAATACTCTATTGTGCTGAAGAGATGAAAGCATTGCTTCATGATCCGGAACTTATGGGTGATGACCTGGTGCGAAAAGGAATACCGAGATTGAAAGGAATCGGTATTATAGAAGCTCCACGGGGTACACTTACACACCGCTATGAAGTTGATGAAAATGGTATGATTACCAGGTGCAACCTGATTGTTTCCACCACAAATAACAATGAAGCATTGAATGCTGCTGTTCGTTGGGTAGCAAGTAATGTTATTGATAGAAAAGGAATGGTCACTGATGGAATGTTAAACCAAGTAGAAGTGGCAATTAGAGCCTATGATCCATGCCTTAGCTGTGCTACTCATTCACTTGGCAAGATGCCACTTCAATTGGAAGTTTATAATCATGATGGGGAGTTGATAAAAAGGACCTCCAAGCAATAATGCAATGAAAATGTTACTCCTCGGTATTGGCAATAGTGGACGTGGAGATGACGGTCTCGGGTGGAAATTTGTGGAATGCGTTGAAAAGTTCTGCTATAAATTCATTGAGTTTGAATTTCGGTACCAATTGCAAATAGAAGATGCTGATACAATTGGTAATTATGAAGTTGTTGTGTTTGTAGATGCATCTCATGAAAAAATTGAAAACGGCTTCCAGGTAAGTTCTTGTAAACCTAGTGATCACTATTATTATTCTACTCATGCACAAGATCCGGGAGCGATACTTCATCTCTGCAATAACCTTTTCAATAAGTTTCCTAAAGCCTACCTAGTTGCTATTGCCGGGGAGGAGTGGGATCTTGGTTCATCGCTAAGTAAAACTGCTATGCAAAATCTGAAGGAAGCATTGTCATTCTTCACATATGATTTTCTTCCGGCATTCGCTCCAAAAATGAATTACGCTTAGTATCTCAGGCATTTCAATCTAAAGATGTACTGTAGTTTTTAACTGATACTCTTGTATTTAAGATGCTCATAGTAGTTACTAAGTACTTCTGAACTAGATCATTTTTTGTGTACATGCAGGCAAATACATATCAGTCATTTTATTGATGACCATCATTCTCCCTGTTTGATTTCCATTATAACATTGCTGTACAGAATTATTAGTCAAAATAGTTTTCTCATGCTTCCACTAATCTTTTCTTTGTTTTTGTTACCTGTTATTATAAGTGGCCTTTTACTAGTTCTGCCAAAGCTATATACCAGAATGCTGGTAATTGCTTCGGCTTTATTTCTATCCTTAATATCGGTTTACCTTTTTATTTCTGTTAAGGAGCCGATTGTATTTGGAATAAGCAACCAGTTCAATATTATATTGACCAGTATAGATTTCTTATTACTCCTTTTCTTTGGTTGGATGGCTATTAAAAGGAAAAGCATCCTAGTGGGTTTGTTGACAATCATGCAAATGATTGGATTTGTGTTGTTGTTACGAAATAGCAGTGCCGAAAAGGATTTTCCATTTCTTGTAGATAAGCTAAGCTTGTTTATGTTTGTGTTGGTGAATATAATCAGTAGTGTTATAGCTGTTTTTTCACTGAAATATATTGAAGATGAAGATTGCAGCCTGTTTAGAAAGAAGTATTTTCTATCAATAATCATGTGGTTCATTGCTGTAATGAACCTTGTAGTTTCTTCAGATAATCTCGAATACTTTTTTTTGTTTTTCGAATTAACGACACTGGCTTCATTTTTACTGATTGAATTCAGACGTGACAAAATATCTATTCAGAATTCAATAACCGCTTTATGGATGAATCAAATTGGAGGACTGGCGATTCTGATTGCTATTCTCTTTTTAAATTATAACAACTTAGGAGCTCCAACATTTTCTAATTTACTGGTGCATACGTCTACACCCGTAATCATGTTGCCTTTGGCTTTATTAAGTTTTGCAGCATTAATTAAAGGTGCCCAGATGCCATTTAGTAAGTGGTTATTAGGTGCGATGGTTGCGCCAACACCCGTAAGTGCATTACTTCACTCCTCAACAATGGTAAAGATTGCTCCATTTATAATTCTTCGACTCTCTCCTGTATTAAAGGATACCCCCGTTGCCGTTGTAATAATTGCCTTGACAGGTTTTGTTTTTCTAGCCTCAGCTATTGGTGCATTATCACAAGATAATTTCAAAAGGATTTTGGCTCATTCAACAATAGCGCTCCTTGCTTTGATGATCATGATGGCGGCCGTTGGCACACCTGTAACGCTGGTAACTTCGTTGATTCTTATTCTCTTCCATGGCATTTCAAAATGTATGTTGTTCCTCAATGCAGGCATTATGGAAAAGGTATTCCATTATAAGGAGACATCGGAAATGGATAGGCTAGGGCAAACAGGGCCTTTCACTGCTTTTGTTATTACCGTTGGATTTATGTCACTGCTGTTGCCACCTTTCGGAGCTTTCATAGGGAAGTGGTTAAGCATAGAAACGCTAAGTACCCTGGCCTTAGATCAAAAAATTGTTGGTTCTTTAGTTATAGTCTGTCTTGCTATTGGGGGTGCGGTTTTATCATTGTTGTACTTTAAGGTACTCGGTATTCTCATTTCCCGAACAGGAAGCAGGGATGTGATACAGTTTGAAAAAACCAATCCTTTCTATGCGAATTCAATCTATGCCTTATTAGGATTGTTGTTTATTGGAGTGATCGGTTTACCACTTCTTTTGATGAATTTCTTTGGACCTATAACATCACAGGTACTTAATATACCTGTTGCCGTTACCACGGAGGGATGGAATATGCATATAAGTTCAATGACATTGCCAATGCTGCCATTGTTGATTACGTTTTTGCTTGTACCGGTAGCGATTGTTGTAGGAATGTTTTTAAAATTCAAAAATGTGGATAGAGTTAAAGAATATGCTTGTGGTGAGAAAATAAACTATTCTTTTTCAGGTCTCTATTTTTCGACGGATAAGGCAACGCCTTATTTTACAATAGTGGGAACTGTGTTTTTCATTGTATTAATTGTTGTAGCGATACTATAAATTAAATTATTCAGATGTCTTTACTCATCAAAATTCTTATCGTGATTTTAGCCCCAGTCCTTGGTGGTGTTTTGTATGGATTCGAGAGAATTGTAAGAGCAAGAATGCAACGTAGGATAGGCCCTCCGCTTTTACAACCGTTTTATGATTTTCTGAAATTGGCAGACAAAAGGAAAATGATCGTCCATTCTGCTCATGCATTTTTAGGAATCGTACACTTTTTCTCTCTGTGGTTTGCCCTTGCTGTGCTCTTATTAGGGGGAGATCTGATTCTTGTTATCTTTCTTCACTTAGTATCGACTTCGCTGTTGATAATTGCGGGTTATAGCACTAGATCCATTTTCAGTCATTTGGGTGCTAACAGAACTGCAGTTAGTCTATTGGCTTATGAACCAGTCCTTATTATAATTGCTGTTTCTATTTTCATTACCACAGGCAGATTTGAAACAAGCTCTATATTCAGTTTTGATACTCCATTGCTTTACAAGATGCCAATTGCTTTTATATCATTACTCATGATCTTACCCATTAAGCTTAAAAAGTCTCCATTTGATGTAGCTGAAGCACACCAGGAGATTACAGGTGGAGTCGAAATCGAATACTCAGGAATATTTTATGAGAGCATTTACACAGCAAAATGGATAGACCAGGTGTTCTGTTATTCACTTGTTTATTTGTTTGGAGCAAGCAATCCTTTATTAGGGATGGGACTGGTTATTCTAACGTTCTTTTATTTGAATGCTCTTGATAATTCATCGGCAAGGGTAAACTATAAACAAATGCTGCGGTTTTCATTGTTGATCGCCTTACCATTTAGTTTCATAAATCTTTTGTTGTCCATTTTACATCTATTATAATGAAATTAAAATCTTTCAGAAAGAAATCTCCATGGATACTTCACTATAATGCCGGAAGTTGCAACGGTTGTGATATTGAGATTCTTGCCTGTCTTGCTCCTAAATACGATATCGAAAGGTTTGGAATGATTAATACCGGAAATCCGAAGCAATCTGATATTTTGTTGGTTACAGGACCAGTGACAAAAAGATCTAGGGAGAGGCTTATCGAAGTATATGCACAAATGCCTGAACCTAAAGTTGTAATTAGTTGCGGAGCGTGTGCTTCTACAGGTGGAGTTTTCCGTGGCATGTATAATTGTGAAGGCGGCATTGACCAGTATATTCCAGTTGATGTATATGTGTGTGGTTGCGGGTGTCGGCCGGAACAAATAATTGATGGTGTTGTACAGGCGCTGGCCATTCTTGAAAAGAAAACAAAAGACCTTGAGAAGTCAGTTCGATTAAGTAATGATGTTACAATAGAGGGAGGCCAGGTAAACAGGAGAGAAATTGCAGCTGAAATTAAAATGCTTAATTAATGAAAAGAATTCAAACAAGCTTAGAAACTTTAAAAGCCGACATCCAGAGCTTTTATAAGATAGATAAACATCATTTTATCGTTATGAATGCTGTTGATTTTGAGGACAAAATTGAAGTACAATGGTTCTTTGCTGAGTATGCAGCTCCTGGTGAAGTAACAGTTTTCTATACTCTTATTAATCGATCTGATGAAATTCCAAGTTTAAAAGAAATCGTTGCTTCTGCATGGGTGTCTGAAGCAGAATTGGTGGATTTATTGGATGTAAAAGTTGAAAACACAGGCAAGGGATTTGTTCTTGAAGCAGATTCAGAATTAGCTCCCTTAAGAA
>JBLNAY010000135.1:0-4065 GCA_050259715.1 Candidatus Dadabacteria bacterium | reverse complement strand
ATACTTTGATAACGCGTAACTGCTTTTTGGTAGTTAAAAGGTGGTATTCTCCATCATTATATTATCTTTACAAGGAGATTACGTGAATTGGATTGCACGGATTCAGAAGAGTAGAGAACGCTGATTTTAATAGGATAAAGTGCAAAGAGATGGGATTCCGGAGACATAGCTTTTCAAGCTGGGAGATGGGTGATATTGTCGGACAGAAAAGTCGGGTGATAATGACCTCTATTTTCCACTCCGTATCATTTTTCTTTAAATATATTTACTTTTTTGTAGTGCTGTTGGTCCTGTTTGCCGCATTACCGGCCATGGGGCAAACGCCCGGATTGATCCTAAAGCCAGCGGCCGGAGCAGGGGCAGCCATCTTAGACCCTAATGGGGATGGATATGTTTCAAAAAACATTACACAGATCGGATTTCAATCGGACGATGTTGCAGAAAGTGAATTGCCATATGTGCCATTGGTAAAACCTGACCCGGTAGGAGACTTGACAAGTGGGTCAATAGGTGGATTTACAGATATTGTAGGTACTAATTTAGATGGGAATAATGCTGTTTTATCCTATATTAAAGCAGGTAATCTTTATTTTCGTATACGTTTAAGTGCCTATGCTTCCAATTCAAAAGCGTATTCAATATTGGTTGATACGGATGAGAAATACGGGTTTACGGGACTTAATGCAGATCCTAATGCAAGACCTGGCAATGCAGGGTTTGAGGTGGAAATTGTATTAAAAACCAATTTTGCGGTAGACGTTTATAACGTAGATGGACTGGTTAAAGGAATTCCGATCGTACCTGAAGGTTCTTATCCGTACAATTACTATTGCCAAAAGTCGCTTGCTTTATCAAATAACGATGGGAACCCTGATTATTTCTATGATTTTTATTTGCCGATTCCATCACTTATAGCCAATTCAGCAGGGATGCGTTATGTTGTTGTTACGAGTATGAGTCCATCGGCAGTAATTGGTGATTCAAACCTGTCCGATATAGGTGGAATTGGTAGTGATGTGAGTAATCTTGATCAGACATTTTCACAGCTTATCTCTGCGGAAACACCTGCAACTCCCGGACAGGCAGTGCTCGAACGTTCCGCCTGTCCGACTATAAATTCTGTATTAGCTTCTTCTTCAACCATAACAGGAACTACTACTGAGCCTGTAGGAACTGTTGTTAGTGTATCTGTCTATCAGAGTAATGGCACCACTTTAATTGGCAGCGGCACTGTTACAACATCCAGTTCTAACTGGTCCATCAATGTGTCAGCTTTATCACCCTCTGTTATCCTGGCTTCAGGATATAAAGTAAAGGCAGCAGCTACGGCATCAGGTAAAGGGACATCGTATGATAATTGCGATATTGAAACTGTTACAGATTGTGCGGTAAAGACGAGTACCAATGTGACCATTACTAAGCTTAGTGGTAATAAAGGGTTTCAAATAGCTAATAGTTTTCCAAGTGGAACGATTATAACATGGTATAGGTCAGATTATACAATTGCATCTATTGTAAGCGGTTATGGAGGTAATATTCCTAATCCAGTAACTACAACTTCACTCAGTCAAACAGTTCTCTTTGAATGCAAAACAGGACAATGTTTTATAAATGATGTATATTATTTTACATTTCAGGAGCCTGGTAAATGTGTTTCAGATTATCTTTCAGATTGTCAATATAGTACTTCAGGTGCATCTACTGCACCAAAAATAACTACTATCCCTATAACCACAAGTACAACTTCGATTTCAGGTAGTTGTGGCTCTTCTGCAGCACCAGGTACTATTATTAATCTTTATGCTGATGGTAATTTTCTTAAAAGTGCTACTGTTACCAATGCAACTTCTTGGACAATAAATGGATTAGACTTGTCTGGATATGTTTGTAAAAATATTACAGTATCAGCGTCAGAAGGAGGTAAATGTCCCACAAATTCTGCATCGGGCGTTACCGTTACAAGGCAGGCTTTTAGTCCTGTTATTAATTATTCCGGTTGTTCTTTAACAGCACCTACGTCAGTCAATGGTTATTCTTCTGAAATAGGTGCTACTGTTCAATTGTATAAAACAAGCGATCTTGTAAATTCAATAGGTTCAGCTGTTGTGTCATCTTCAGGAATTTGGACTATTTCCACCATAAGTCCTGCTCTTCAATCCGGGAACACGATTCAGGCAAAGGTGGCAGATGGAGGTTGCCTTACTGCAAGCGCATATTCCGATCCGGTAACAATATCGACTCAAACAGATATTTCAGGCTACATCATTAACATCACTACCCCGACAGAAGGCCAGACTTCCGTTAGCGGTACTATTTCCGGAGGATCGTACCCCGTAACACTAAATGTATATGTTGACCAGGCCAAGGTTGGAACTGGAGTCATTGTAGCTTCTCCGGGAGGAAGCTGGACATTATCAGGCTTAAAGTCTTTTGATCTTGCCCTTGGAAGCAAGGTACAAGTAACCCTAACCGGATCTGGTTGTGAGAGTGCATTAAGTTCTTCTTCTGCTACAGTACAATGCCTTCCTCCAGTCAATAAAACAATTGTTGCCGGTAATTCAACTGTATGCGCCAACGCTAATGGAACCATCATTGTACAGGCTTCAGAGCAGGGTGTTCTATATACCCCGGTTGCCGAGGATGGAACCACTGTTGCGGGTTATGCAGGGATGGGAAATGGAGCTAATTTATCTTTGACGACCTATGCCTTGATTGCAAATCCAACCATATTAAAAGTTAAAGCATCCAAGTTCCCATTGACAAGCTGTAATGTTACTATGACCGGTAGTGTTACATTTACCCTGAATCCGCTACCTGCAGCTCCTACAGCACCTTCTCCCCAAATATACTGCGGAACAGGAACGGCACCAACACTCGCGGAACTGGCTATAACAGTGCCAACCGGCAGTAATGTAAAATGGTATGCTACAGCAACAGGCGGGAGTGCTATTCCTTCAACAACGCAGGTTGTAGCCAACACTACCTATTATGCCGAGTCTGAAAGTACTACTACAGGATGCAGAAGCAATACCAGGACTGCCATACTTGTACAATCAGGTTTCCCTGCTGCCCCTGCTGCATCAAACACCCAAACATTTTGTGCAGGTGCCACAGTTGCCAATTTGACGGCAACCTTATCAGGTCCAGGTAGCATTAGCTGGTTTGCTGCTCCAACAGGAGGCAATGTCCTTTCATTGGGAACATTGTTGGAGAACGGGAAATCGTATTATGCCCAAACTTCGCAAAGTGGTTGTGTAAGCATCACCAGAACAGCCGTTGCTGTTACTGTAAATCCAATTCCAACAATTACATCAACAACACCTGCTTCTATTTGTGGACCAGGAATGGTTACTTTAGGAGCAGCAGCTTCAGCAGGAACCATTAACTGGTATGATGCCGCTACCAATGGGAATAAGCTAGGTACCGGTAATTCTTTTACGACCCCATGGATTTCAACAACTACCACCTATTACGTTGAGGCTACTTACAATGGATGTACTACCGACACCAGAACCGTTGTATTGGCAACTGTCAAAACTATACCCACTATAACTATTACTACAGCTCCGGAATGTACACCCGATTTCTTAACGTATTCTGTAGGTGTTACTGTTAGTGGGGGGGCTGTTACAAGTACTGCTGGTTCTGTCTCAAACATAAGTGGTAATGTGTGGTCAGTAAGTAATGTACCTAAAGGGACAAATATTACATTAACTGTTTCACTCAACGGTTGTACTAAAACACTTTCAATTACTGCTCCGGATTGTGGTTGCGAAGTTGTAACATTACCAATAAGTGGAGGAGATAAACAATATTGTTCGGGCAACGCAATCCCTTCCATCTCTGCAACAGTAACATCAGGCGTAACGATTGACTGGTATGCAGCTCCTTCAGGAGGATTACCTTTACTAGCGGATGCACTAAGCTATACTCCTTCTTCTGCAGGTACCTATTATGCAGAAGCAAGAAATATTTCTACCGGCTGCAAAAGCAGTATGAGAACTGCCATTACAATATCAGAAAATCCCAAACCGAATATTAGTGCCATGATTGCATCAGTATGTT
>JBLNAY010000134.1:0-7953 GCA_050259715.1 Candidatus Dadabacteria bacterium | reverse complement strand
GATGACTACATCGTCATTGCTACACAGAGACCCGAGACGATTATGGGCGATACGGCGGTGGCTGTAAATCCGAATGATGAAAGATATCGTCACCTGCATGGCAGGAAGGTGATTGTTCCGTTGGTGAACAGGGAAGTCCCTGTAATCACCGATGATTATGTTGACATGGAATTTGGTACAGGTGCCCTGAAGATCACTCCAGCACACGATATCAATGACTATAATCTTGGTCTGAAACACAACCTGCCTGCAATAGACACTTTGAATCCTGATGGAACTCTCAGTGAGGCAGCGGAAGTATTTGTCGGACTCGATCGTTTTGAGGCTCGCAAAAAAGCGATTGAGAAATTAAGAGAAGATGGCTTGCTGGTGAAGGAAGAAGAATATGCTACTCGTCTTGGATTTTCTCAAAGAACCAATGCTGTAGTAGAGCCCCGTATCTCCACCCAGTGGTTTGTGAAAATGCGGGAACTGGCTGATAAAGCATTAAATGCTGTTCTATCCGGAGAAGTGAAAATTCACCCGGAAGAACGTTTTCTTGCTACCTATAAATACTGGCTGGAGAATGTAAAAGACTGGTGCATCAGCCGGCAGCTCTGGTGGGGACAGCGCATACCGGCGTGGTATGATGATAAAGGGAATGTAATTGTGGCGGAGACGGAGGAGGAAGCGAAAAGGCAATGGTCGAAAGTGAATAGCGAATCGTCAATAGTGAATAGTGAATCTTCGGGTAAGTCCATTGACCATTCACCATTGACTATTCACCCTCTCTTCCAGGATGAAGACGTTCTCGACACATGGTTCTCGTCATGGCTATGGCCTATTGAAGTATTCAATGGCATATCCAGGCCCGGTAACAAGGATATAAAGTACTACTACCCTACTTCAGTGCTCGTTACAGGGCAGGATATCATTTTCTTCTGGGTAGCACGTATGATTATGGCCGGTGAAGAATACATGAATGAAAAGCCATTCGATACGGTATACTTCACAGGAATGGTTCGTGATAAGCAGGGAAGAAAGATGAGCAAGAGCCTGGGTAATTCACCCGACCTGCTCGACCTCGTGGATAGGTATGGCGCAGACGCCGTTCGTTTTGGAATACTCATTTCTGCTCCTGCAGGTAATGACCTGTTATTTGATGACACCAGCTGCGAACAGGGAAGATTCTTCAATAACAAGATCTGGAATGCCTTAAAGCTTGTGAAGATGTGGGAAGGCCGTTCTGTAGGCAATGAGCCGGGTGGATTGGATGAAAGAAGGCTACACCAGGCAAAAGCATCTGAAGCGGGCACACAAAGTTTTGCTATTGTTTGGTTTCAAAACAGGTTAAACCAGGTGAAAGCAGAAGTGGAAAGAATGTACCAGCAATTCCGTTTAAGCGAAGCACTGAAAACCATATACTCTTTGATATGGGATGATTTCTGTAGCTGGTATTTAGAGTGGGTGAAGCCGGGTTTTGAGCAGCCAATTGAAAAATCAGTGTATAACAGCACTATAGATTTCTTTACGGAGTTAATGCAGCTTTTACATCCTTTCATGCCGTTCTTAACAGAAGAAGTATATCACCAGTTAACTGGGAGGACAGATGATTTGTGTGTAAAACAATTCAGCACAGATGTAAACTTCGATGCTGCTGTATTACAAACCGGCAATATCCTGAAGGATTCTATATCTGCTATCAGGGATGCACGTATTAAGAATAACATTAAGCCAAAAGAACCTATACAGTTAAGTATTCAAACAAAAGATAAACAGGCATTCAGCTCCATAGAAAACATCATTGCCAAACAGGTAAACACCAAAGTGATCAGCTATGTAACGGATACCTTTCCTAATTCAATATCACTCGTTTCAGGCACGAACAAGTTTTACATTCAGTCAGAACAGGAAATTGATGTAAGCGCCCAAAAAGAGCAATTACAAAAAGAACTGGAATATCAGAAGGGCTTCCTCCAGTCAGTGGAGAAGAAGCTAAGTAATGAACGTTTTGTTCAGAATGCAAAAGCTGAAGTGGTAGAGGTCGAAAGGAAGAAGAAAGCAGATGCGGAACAGAAGATTAAAACGCTGGAAGAAAGCCTGAGGGGATTAGTTCAGGGTTAAAAGTTCGGAGTTAGTTCAGAGTTTAGAGTTGTGGGAACTACTTTGGGGCCTGGTGAAAAAGCAATGTATTTAATGGTGCTTTATGACCACTACTTTACTCCTTTACATATAAAGGAGGAGTAAAGTAGTTAAATAGATTTCGTAGCGGAGGTACTTTAACCCTCAAAATAAAGTAGTTAAAGTAGTAAAGTAGTTGAATGGTTCAGGCCTTCCATAAGTGGGCAGGAATTTGAAAATCAGTTATACAGGGATTTGAAAGAGACATTGTTATACTTTTGCAGCGCAAATAGAATGTCAATATATAAATAAACCATCAATGAAAATTACAGTAGTAGGCGCAGGCGCCGTAGGGGCAACCACCGCCGACAATATCGTTCGCAGGGAATTATGTCATGAACTGGTGTTAGTGGATATTAAAGAAGGACTGGCAGAGGGAAAAGCTTTGGACATGACCCAAACCGCAGCTCTCCTGGGTTTTGATACCAAAGTAACCGGCAGTACCAATGATTACAGCAAAACAAAAGGTTCTGAAGTTGTTGTTATTACTTCAGGATTACCCCGTAAACCCGGCATGACCCGTGAAGAACTGATCGGCACCAACGCCAATATTGTAAAGACTGTAACTCAAAATATTCTCCAGCATTCACCTGAGGCTACCATTATTGTCATCAGTAACCCTATGGATACGATGACCTATTTAACCATGACTACTTCCGGCTTGCCGAAGAATAAGATCATAGGCATGGGTGGTATTCTTGACAGTGCCCGCTTTAAGTGCTACCTGAGCATGGCATTAAATTGCTCTCCGAACGACCTGAATGCTATCGTTGTGGGTGGTCATGGCGACACGACTATGATCCCTTTGATGCGTTATGCAACATGGAACAGTGTTCCTGTAACAGAGTTCCTTAGTGCAGATGAACAAAAGAAGATTGTTGCTGATACCATGGTGGGTGGAGCTACGTTAACGAAACTCATTGGTACATCTGCCTGGTATGCGCCCGGTGCTGCCGGAGCTGCATTAGCTGAAGCTATTGTTCGTGATGAGAAGAAACTATTCTCCTGCTGTGTATCACTTGATGGAGAATATGGACAAAAAGATATCTGCCTTGGTGTTCCTGTTGTAATAGGCAAGAATGGCTGGGAAAAGATTGTTGATTACAAACTCAATGATGAAGAGCAAGGATTATTTGAGAAGAGTGCCGCAGCAGTCAGGAATATGAATGATGTGCTGAAAACATTATAATTACAATAGGAAGGCAAGGAATACAACCTTGCCTTCTTATAATACCATTATCTTTTTAATACTGATCTTTCCTTCATCAGTAATCGCCTTCAGGTAAAAAACTCCTTTTGACAACGGGAAGGTTTGCATTTGATTTACCAGGTTTGTTAATGGCGCCTGCCATAACAACTGGCCATTTTCATTAAATATTGATACTTCAATTCGCCCCGCTTTACTCGTAACTAAATTAATGGGAGAGCCTTGCTGCACCGGGTTAGGATAAACAATTATTTCTTCCTCTTTAAATTCATAAACAGGAATTAAGTAACTATACAGTACCTGGCCATTATTTAATGTTAATCCTAGCCTGTACACATTTACTCCTTTACTTAATGAACTATCCGAAAAGAAGAAGGAATAAGTTACCGGATTATTGATCGTTTTAATTGTAGAAAATGAGCCTGAATTCGATTTTTCCAGGCTAATGGATTTAACTCCGTAAAGACTTCCCAAAGCTGCAAAGAAGGTTATGCTATCGGGTGTTTGCCGTTGTACATAAAATGTCTGGAAGTAACAGGCGGTTCCGGCCGCAGCATATCTTAAAGTATAGGCTCTGATACCTGTTTTGTTGGAATATTTTGGTGCTACACTAACGTAATCCCACGGAAAAGCATTCTTATTTAAAATGGCGAATGTATCTTTTACATTTAAGACGGGTTGTAAATATTTGTCGCCTAAAACATATAATTGATAATTATCTGCTGTTTGCTTGTTCCAGTATAATAAAAATGAATCAGCACAATTAAATCCAACTTTTATGTTGAGAGGTTTGTTAATCAAAAAAGTATCAGAAGTATAAACATTTCCATTCATTGATTTGATTCTCAGCATGGCCAAACTATTCGTATCGGGTGTTTGCCACTGTATATAACCTTTTGATATATCATCCACATGTCCCAGTGCCTTCCAACTGTTGCCGTTGAAACTATATTCAACATCGCCTGCAAAAGAAAATGATGTTATCCATCGAACAACATTAGAATTACCTGCCAGCATAGGATCATTGCCTGTCGGGAAAGACCATTTGAATTTAGTCGTATCACTTTGATAAGCTATCGCGAAACTTTGGTTTGGTGTAGTCACCTTTGAACCGGTTACTTCAATTCTATAGGTGCCGGCCACAGGGTTGTCAAGAGTGATTTGTTCAACATTATTAAGGGTGTCTTTAGTTCTCTTTGGCAATTGGTTTAATGAATCAATATTGGGGAAAGAACTCAATACCCATGGTAACCAGGACTCACCGGTAGCAGGGAACTTTAAAACCATATCAAGGTCATTGACTAATGCTTTTGAAGCGTTGACATTAGCCGCTATATCATTCCATACTAAAGTTAATTTGAGAGAACCGGCTCCGGCAGGAACTGTAAATAAGAAACTCTTTGTTTCATTTGCGGATACTGCACCTTGAAAATAAGTATCTGCAGAAAGAGTTTTGATGGCAGCAAACGCGTTTAAACTTCCATAACCTGATTTGAAATCAGGCCCCTTTCTTCCCACATCATCAGCGCTATTTATCAGGATGGCCTTAGTTAATTGTGATGGAGGCAAACTATCGCTATGACTATATTTATAATACTGTTGCAACACTGCCGCAGTGCCTGACACGAGGGCTGCAGCACCGGAACTTCCATCCTGTCCGAAGGCAACCAACTCCGGTTTAATACGACCATCAAAAGCAGGTCCAGCGGAGCTTAATGATTCCACATTATAAAATGAATCTGTTGCTGCGACAGTAAGAACATTCTTAGCCATTTTGAAATTACCTGTAAGATTAGCCATCGCAGATAGTCCTTTATAGGCACCATCCACTGGTGTAGTTAACCCCGAATTTCCGGCTGAAAATACATGCACCAAACCTGGATTATCATTGGCGCTGATATCATAGGCCATTGCTTCACTTCCATAGAAGTTTTCTATTATAGTACCATAGGAATGATTTTGAACGCTTATATTCTTCTGCCTGAAAAAAGATGCCGCTTCAGGCAGCAGGTTGGAAAAGGTAACAGAGGTGATGAAAGAAGCAGGTGCAACCCCCTTGGAAAATATGGATGAATTTCCTCCCCCTGCTGTAATAGTTGCCATCAGGGATGCATGACTTGTAATAGTATTTGCCTCCATACCTGACGCTACATACCGGCCTTTAAAATCAATATCGCCCGTATCCACCTTCTGTTCTTTTATAGAAGTAGTAATTGATTGTCCATCAGAGCCGGGATATTCAGACTGTAACAAATTGATACGGTTAGTCGACTTATCCATAAAGCCCGTTGTAAGCTCCTCTTTTGGCGGATGGTAAGAGTTTAAGAATAATACTCCGGTATTCTTCGACAGTTCTGCTATATCAGCTATTCTGATCCTGATACGAACAGAATTTGATCTTTCATCTTTTTGAATCATCCGGATTTTAGAATAGTAAACAGAAAGAATACCCAGGTTTGTTAATGAGAGAGTGATTTCAGCACTATCCCCTTCTGATTTGTTTCGGATCGCTTCAAATAAACTATGAGAAAACTTTTTATTAGCCCCAGCCGGAAGTTGAGCGAAAAGTGCAGTGTGTATCAGAAGTAGAAAGAATAAAAAGGGAAAAAATAGCCTGGTTACTTTTCTCATAGGACTTTGAATGCCACCAAAATAAGAGGTTTTTGGAGGATTTCATCTAAGTAGATGTACTTAAGAAATCAAAATAGTGAAAAAAAAATTAGTCATTTCTTTTAAAGACCAGCAACTCTGATTATTTTACTTTTTTTTAACCAAATTAATCAAAGCCAAACACATGAAGAAAATCGTTTACCCCTTTGCCGCATTTTGCGTGTTGACTATTGGTATCGTATCCTGTAAAAAAGATGCCCAGGCTCCAAAAGAGCAAATTTCATCTCAGACCCTAAGTGCTATCGAACAACTTGGATTTAGTACTTATGGAATTCAAAAAACAGGAACCGGCTATTTAGTAGAAGGAGATATTAACCTCAGTGACAAAGAAATCGCTGATAAGACAACTTCTCCCAACTTGATCATAGCCCAGGAAGAACAGTATAATACCTTCAACCTGGTTAGCATTTCTAAACACCCTACAATTAAAGTAGCATTAAATAATGCAACCCCTACTGTAGATGCTGCTTTTTCAGCGGCATTAGATGAAGCAATAAGAAGGTATAATGCTGAGAACCTGCAAATAACTTTTCAACGTGTAACCTCAGGACAAGACATCACTATAGTTGGTTATTATGAAGTGAGCAATACCTTAGGTTCCTCAGGGTTCCCTAACAGTACCGGTGATCCATATTACCAGGTAAAAATGAATACATACTGGTATAGTGGAGGCACAGATGCCACTAATGTAAATTATATCGGTACCATTATGGCTCACGAAATTGGCCATTGCATTGGTTTCCGTCATACAGATTATATGAACAGAGCTTATAGCTGTGGCGGTAGAAAGCAAAACGAAGGACAGAGTAATACAGGTGTAGGAGCAGTGTGGATTCCAGGTACACCAACCGGCGGAGATCCTAATTCATGGATGCTAGCTTGTGTAGGAAGTAATGTTAACCGTCCTTTTAATAGTAATGATAAAGTAGCTTTAGCTTATCTCTATTAATAATTTTCTTTATTTATGAAAGAGACCGCCAACTTAAGGCGGTCTCTTTTTTATTGCAACCAGTTTAAATTCGTACAAAGAATACTAATGAATGAAAAAAGAGGTTACTTTTTAGTAACCTCCTTCATTGAACAAGTAGATATTTCGTTTTTAAAAACCAGAGACATTCAGTCTTCCACCAGTAATTGTTTTGCGAACCAATGAGGATGTCTTTGTATTACTTGCAGCTGTAAGTATGGCATTTTTAATAGCTGTTGCATCATAAGATGTTTTCGGAGCTAATCCATTAGTTGCAGTATATAACGCTGCAGCTGCGGTTACATGCGGCGTTGCCATTGAAGTGCCACTATAGGAGGCAAGTTGACTATTGGGGTAAGTAGACCAGATATCTACTCCTGGTGCACCTAAGGATACTGTTTTGGCACCGTAATTAGACCACCTTGCAAGTGTTCCATTCTTATCAATGGCGGCAACAGCAATTACATTAGAGTTGGAATAGCATTAAACTAAATGTATTCGGAATGCAGCCACAGTAGCGGTTTTATAGATGAATAAAGCATTTCTATCGACGAACCGATGAGGTTGGTAAATAATAAAGGAGGCAATGCCTCCTTTTAAACAAGTATTAAATAAAACTTCTAAAAACTACTAACATTTAGAATGCCCCCGGAACTACATTTTCCAGATAAAATATTCGGAGTTACATTAATTGTAATCGCATTCTTAATTGCAGCAGCACCCGCAGCAGATGTCGGCGTTAAATTATTTGTTGCAGCATACAATGCTACAGCTCCTGTCACATGAGGAGTTGCCATTGAAGTACCACTATAAGAGGATAACATATTGTAGGCAGTTGAAGACCAAATTCCTACGCCTGGTGCACCTAAATGAACGGAGTTTGTACCGTAATTTGAAAAAGAAGCCAACTTGCCATCCTGACCAATTGCAGCTACAGCAATGATATTTG
>JBLNAY010000133.1:0-55918 GCA_050259715.1 Candidatus Dadabacteria bacterium | reverse complement strand
GAAGACCAGATCAAGGCTTCCATCCAGTTGGCCATTGACACATGGAAGAGGATAGATGTGGTGGTAAACAATGCTGCTATGATGACGTTTAAAAAGCTTGTAGACCTGACAAGTGAGGAATGGGATCAGGTAATGGCTGTTAATCTCAGGTCTGTTTTCCTGTTTTGTAAATATTCAATTCCCTACCTGGATCATGGATCCATAGTAAATATAAGTTCAGTACATGCCCATGAGACCACGGCTAATGTAGTGCCTTATGCGAGTAGTAAAGGAGCTATGGAGGCATTCATAAGGGGTGTGAGCCTAGAATATCCCTATCCAAAATTAAGAATCAATTGTGTGGCTCCCGGTGCAGTAGATACACCGATGTTATGGAATAACCCAAATATCAAAAGCGGGGCTGAGAAGGTGGAAGGAGCAGTTGGAAAGCCCGAAGAACTGGCAGCAGCCATATGCTTCATTGCTTCTGAGGAAGCGAGCTATATAAATGGTACAACTCTCGTTGTAGATGGAGGAAGATTAGATATACTTTAAAAGGAGGGTAGAAGTGAAGAATAAATTCATGTTTGCAACAGGTATTGAGAATAGTTATCCAACAATAACTTTAAATGACGGCAGCAGGAAACGTGTGGATGAAATGGAGAAGTGCTGTCATTATAATAACTGGGAAAAGGATTTTCAACTCGTGAAAGATCTTGGGATCGAATTTCTCCGGTATGGTCCACCTTATTTTAGGGTCAATGTGGCACCCGGCAAATATGATTGGGAGTTTACAGATAAAACATTTAGAAAATTGAAGGAATTAAATATCACTCCAATTGTCGATCTGTGTCATTTTGGAGTTCCGGATTGGATAGGCAACTTTCAAAATCCTGATTTTCCTAACTACTTCTGTGAGTATGTAAAAGCGTTTGTGACCCGTTTCCCCGATCTCCAGTTTTATACACCGATAAACGAGATATATATTACTGCAACATTTTCTGCGCAATATGGATGGTGGAATGAATGTCTTGCCTCTGATACAACTTTTGTAACAGCTCTAAAGCATTTATGCAAGGCAAACGTCATGGCAATGCACGAAATCCTGAAGGTGCAGCCGGACGCTACATTTATACAGAGCGAATCATCTGAATACTACCATCCGATGAAGCCGGAAGCTCAGAAACATGCTAATTTCCTGAATGAAAAAAGATTCTTGTCACTGGATCTTACCTATGGATATCCAATGACTGCTAAAATGTATGAATTCCTTCTTGATAATGGAATGACAAGACAAGAATATCATTGGTTTGAAGAAAACCAGGTGGCAGCAAAATGCATAATGGGGAATGACTATTACGAAACTAATGAACACCTGGTAAGGCCAGATGGTTCAACGGAACCATCCGGAGAGATATTCGGGTATTATGTCATAACTCACCAATACTATCACAGGTACCGCCTGCCGATTATGCATACAGAAACCAATTACCGCATGCCCGAATCAGTTTCTTGGTTTTATAAAGAATGGGCTAATGTTCACAGGCTTAAGCAGGATGGAGTACCTATTGTTGGATTTACATGGTACAGTCTTACTCACCAGGTGGATTGGGATTCAGCGTTACGGGAAGATGCAGGCCATGTTAACGAGCTAGGTTTATATGATCTCGACCGGAACATCATGCCTGTTGGTAAGGCTTATAAAAAAATTATAACTCAATGGGAGGATGTACTCGCAAGTGAAAGCTATGGACTACATTTCAGGCGGTAAGCTATACACTATTTTACTCCATAGATTTTTATATCCATATTCTCCATCTTAAAATTGATGGGCGTAGAGTCAGTAAAAATAGCAGTCTCGAACTTCAGGTTTCTTATATTTTTATATTCATCCAGTGTAAACATATCAGTGGTTGAAATACTATTCCATTGTCTTGGAACAAACTCATTCTTTGATAAAGACACCAGCTCTCTTTTACTCCAGTACAAGTAATTCTTGCTGGTCCTTTCATCATCTACCAGTGCTAACCGAATAGTTGGGTGATAATCCGGCTGCGGAGAAGGTAAATTCACGTTGGCTTTAACTTCTACATAAAGTTTTTTGTATGTCTTAGGTATTTCAAACAGGGGCATTAGTATGGCCTCATTAAGGTCATTGTAGATCTTTTTAGCAGTTGGATCTGAGAATTCCTTCAGCAGGACCATTTCACCCTGGTGCAAGGATTCTGAAGCCGGAAATATCTTATTGTTTACGCACACATATTTATTTATGATCTTGAAGTTTTCTCTCAGTTTTTGAATGGTGTGCTTCAAGGAATCATTGTCATAATCTACTTGTAAAAGTTCAGGGGTAAGCTTATATAGTTGGTCTCCGGATACAAAATAATCCTTGTAGATATAATCATTGATCTCCCTGCTCCAGGACATAAAAGCCATTGATTGAATATTCCTGAAGCTTGAACAAGTATCAACAACATCACCTAGCCAGGACACACTCTTTGGTTTGACAGGAAGAGTATAATTGTTGAACAAAAGACTAAGTATAGACGGTGTAATGTTGTTATGTGAATTAACTGATAAAAACCTATTCGGCTTCTTAAGCATAGGAGAGTAAATAATAAATGGCACATGGTAATCGTCGACTTCTCCTGTCGAGGGGAAGGAGCCAATATGGTGGTCGCCGGTAATAAAGAATATTGTATTTGAGTACTCCGGCCGTTTGGAATAGTCACAGAAGAATTTGCGTAAGCAATCATCAGAAAACATGAAAGTAGTAAGAACAGACTTTGTTTCCCGAAGTGTTTTCTTGATGGAAGGAGTCACAGCCATAGTCCTTATCTTTTTATCGAACAAATGTTCATAAATTCCTTTTTGTTCAAAGAGATATGGCATGTGTGTAGTAGCAGTATGATAGATACTCAGATAAGGTACTTTTTTTAGAGAATCCAATACTTCAAAGCTTCTTTGAAATAATGCGTCATCCGGATAGCCCATGGACCATCCTTCAGAACCTACTCCCATTTCCTTGTACTTAGAACCATAATGAGAAAGTATGAAATCGGTTCCCTGCAACCTGATATAACCACCCATATTATCGAAATCGGGATTGAATCCAATCATGAAGTTGGCTTGATAACCATTTGCCCTAAGAATCTTAATTAGTGACAAGTGATCAGGCATCACGTTCAACATTGAAAAGCCTTTATCTCCATAGGGTAGAGATCCGGAAATTGCCGGGTGAGCAGCAAAAGTTCCAGGAGCAGTACTCAGAAAGTTGTTCCAGGTTAAGCTGTGCTCGGAAAGAGAGTCGAGGAATGGAGTAAAACTTCCGGCATACGCATGTTGACCACTAAAATCTCTTGACAGCCCTTCTACAACAAGGATTACGATGTTAGGTGGGTTTTTTGATAAGTTAAAGAAAGGCCCTAATACATCTTTTGAATTGTTGGTATGCAGGAGTGGGTATTCTTTACTTGTAAATTGATACGGATGTTGAAATTGATAGTAATTTACTTCTAGTTCAAGCTGGCGATCACCAAAATTAAAATTGCTGACTTGTTTTGAATTGAAATAGTTGTAGCTATCTGATATCCAATAACTGAACTTATTACATACTAGATAGTAAGCTACTTTGCTTTTAAAAGAAGATGGAGAAGGATTTGCATGAGAAACAAATCCAATACTAATTATACCAACACAAACGGCACAATACGAAATACCTGCTAATGGTCTGAACTTTCTGAAAAGTTTTAAGGATAAAATGTATATGCAAGTATATAGTATAAAAGGAACATAAACTTTCAAGCTGCTGGTCAACATTTGTTTGCTGGTTTCGATTGAATCTTTGGCACTCCTGGTAAAGAATTCATGATCAAAAGGCGTGTTTCTTTCAGTAAATACAACAAGTAAGGCCAGGTAAGTAAATAGAAAAAGAATACTGGAGCCTATTATAAAAGTTTTTCCAGCCGACTTAAGAAAATGATAAAGAATGAAGAACGGAACGAGAAGAATGGATGTATAGATAAACCAGAGCCAGGTATCATAAAATAGACCTTGGATCTCATATTTTAAAGGATGATCTACAAACACTTTTGAAGCGATGAAAATGCTTTCATAAGCTCTCACCAGGTAGAAGGTAAGAAGGAGAGGCAGTGTCAGACTAAAATATTGTTGTAGATATTGGACTCTCTTAGGAAACATCTTGTATAAAGATTGTTTACCAAAATACTATTTCAGTTGAAATTAGCTTCTGAAATAATGTTAATTAAGATGCTATTAATCAAGAAACGGCATCTTAATCATGATAAGGATTCAGAGTCTCATCTAAGATATAATTATAACAAATAACCACTGCAACTGCAGTGGTTATCTTACTTATTTAGCTTCTGCCATATCGGGAATAGCTTCAACACGATAGCTTCCCTCATCTAATTTTTTCTTAGTTTTTTCAAAGGCCTCCAGGGTTTCTTTGATGTCAGCATCCGTATGAGAAGCTGTAGGTATTAACCGGTAGATAATATGTCCTTTAGGAATTACAGGGTAAACAACTACAGAAGCAAATACTCCAAAGTTTTCCCTTAGGTCCATTACCATGGCAGTTGCTTCTTCAACACCGCCTTTCATGTAAACGGGTGTTACCGGAGTATCTGTATTCCCAATATCAAAGCCTTTTTCCTTTAATCCCTTTTGGAGTTTACGGGCATTCTCCCAAAGCTTTTCTTTTAGTTCTGGTCTTGTTTTCAATAATTCTAAACGCTTTAGATTACCTAGTGTGAATGGCATCGGTAAGCTCTTTGCAAAGATTTGGCTTCGGATATTCCACCTGATGTAATCAATAATCTTTTTATCTCCTGCAATAAAAGCACCTATGGAAGCCATCGATTTCGCAAAAGTCGAGAAGTAAAGATCTATTTTATCCTGAACGCCTTGCTCTTCTCCTGCACCGGCACCAGTTTTTCCTAATGTGCCAAATCCGTGTGCATCATCAACTAATAACCTGAAATTGTATTTATCTTTTAGTTCAGTGATTTCTTTTAATTTGCCCTGGTCACCAGCCATGCCAAACACCCCTTCGGTTATAACCAATATACCACCTGCACTTTTTTCTTCAATAAGTGCTGTAGCTCTTTGGAGTTGCTTTTCAAAATCTTCGATATCATTATGTTTATATACGTACCTATGCCCTGCATGCAAACGAACTCCGTCAATTATACAAGCATGGCTTTCTGCATCATAAACAATTACATCATGACGACTTACGAGTACATCAATTATACTCACCATTCCTTGGTACCCATAATTAAGTAAGCAGGCATCTTCTTTATGCTCGAATTCCGCCAATTCTCTTTCCAATTGCTCATGGTAAACACTATTTCCGCTCATCATGCGTGCACCCATTGGATTGGCTAATCCGAATTGCTTAGTTGCTTCTGTATCAGCTTTGCGAATTTCAGGATGGTTTGCAAGGCCTAAATAGTTGTTTAAACTCCATACTATTACTTCTTTATCCCTGAATTTCATCCTGCTCCCTATTTCTCCTTCTAATTTAGGGAATGCGAAATAACCATAAGCTCTTTCACGATGTTGGCCTATAGGCCCATAGTTTTGCACGAGACGTTCAAATAGATCTGCCATGATACGTATAAAATTTATTGATTGTTTTAACTTCCAATAATAAGTGATGTGTTTATTCCAGTAAGAAGAACTATAAACTAATAGTGATTAACAGGCGCAAAATTAAGTAATATAGATTAAAGACTCTTATAGGTACAGATCAAAACAGAATGACTGATAAGGAAGGTAGAATTTTTGATATTTTGCTAATATAATATTAATGAAGTCAGCGGGTCAATTGGGTTTGATAACTTAATAATGTATCTCTTGTCAATGTATGAATTATAAAGAGGTAGGTTCTCTTAAGTTTACCGACTTATCAGATAAAAAAATTCCTGTAATTAAATAATGACTTTCAACTGAAATTTAGTTTACTTATTTTCAGAACTGTTAGGGTTTTCAATTCTGGAGTCTTGCTCATTCGAAGTATCGTTATGCTCAATATTTTTTATATATCGTTCATTTAATCCGGAACCATTCTGACCTCCTGCTAAATTTTCTACTTCTACATCTACTCTATGGCTATCTGTTCTTTGGTCCATTATATCTTCTTTTGATGGATAATGAGGATAGCCAGGAAAATCCTGGTCAATACGTTCATCATTTGAATTTTCAACATTAGCAGAATTTTGTTGTGCTACAGGCTTTTCATTTTGCTTATCTGAATTATTATCTTTCATGCTCATTTTTTATTATTTAGTATATAGAAAGAAAAAGGTGTGCCGATTTGGATTCTTCAGCTTGATTATTGGTTCCTTTTTAAGTAAGTTATATGCTCATATTTTCATTACAGAACCTAAAAAGGTAAGTGTAAACAAATAGCGAGAAATAAAGAATTAATATAGAAAACCATCTTTTTTTTATAATACTTGTAAATATGACATTTAATATCTTACTTAACAATGTTATCCAAATCCTAAGAAAACCTTATTCACAATCCTTTTGAAAGACCACAGGCGTCCGATTCGAAAAACTACCAGAAAAAAGAATTAACTGATTCAAAATACGCCTGCAAGACTCTCCTGGAAAGGAGAGTCTTCCTTTTATAACTTTTCAGCCGCATAATTTATCTGTTGTAAAGCTTTGTCCATTCAGCGAGCTTTACTATTTCGGAAGTATTCAGCTGCTCAGGCACCAATTTCCAACTCCAATTGTTTTCAATTGAAGCTGGCTTATTCATCCTTGCATCTTCATATAATCCCAGTAGATCTTGCATGGGGATAATAACAATCTTTGCTGTGGAAGAATAGGCCAGTCTGATTAATAATTGGTGGATATTATTTTCTGAAACAGGTGTTGACAGGTACTGTTCAATTCTCTTTTTGGTATTATCATCTGCTTCTTTTGTAAACCAACCTTTTACCGTATTATTATCATGTGTTCCGGTGTATACAACAAAATTTTCTTTGTAGTTGTGTGGTATATAATCAGAAGTCGGCATGTCTTCACCGAAAGCGAACTGAAGAACTTTCATCCCTGGCAGCTTAAATGAGTCGCGTAGGTCAAAGACTTTATCATTCACTTCTCCCAAATCTTCAGCTATGAAGGGCAGTTCTCCCAACTGTTCATTTAAAGAATTGAAGAAATCCTTTCCGGGACCTTCCTCCCATTTGCCGTTAATGGCTGATTGTTCCCCAGCTGCTACAGCCCAATAGTCGGCAAATGCCCTAAAGTGATCTATTCGAATTATATCAAATAATTCCCTGTTTCGCCTGATTCTATCAACCCACCATTTATATTTTGTACTTTTTAAGGCTTCCCAATTATAGACAGGCATACCCCATAGTTGACCTTCGGAGCTAAAGGCATCGGGAGGTACACCCGCGACCATAACCATTTGTCCGCCTTCATCTAAACTAAATATTTCTTTATTTGCCCAAACATCAGCAGAATCATAACTCACATAGAACGGCAGGTCTCCTATTAATTTTATCTTATTGCTATTACTATATTTCTTTACCTCTGTCCACTGTTCATTAAAGACGAATTGAATCCACTTGATCTTTTTAATTTTAATTGAGTGTTTGTCTTCTAATTTTTTTAGAGCCTCTTCTTTCTTCAAACTAAATTCGGCAGGCCATTCAAACCACGGTTTATTTTCAAATAGGTGTTTTAAGAGGCTGTAAAAAGCAAAATCATTCAACCAATCACTTTCATTTTTACAGAAATGTTCAAATTTCTGATCATTATTTAAACTTAGGAATTTTTCAAAAGCACTGTCAAGTAAAACAGATCTAATCTTTTCTGCTTCTTTAAAATTTACCTGTGAAGAAGGCTGAACTCTTAAATTCTCTATCTCATTTTTATCTAAAAGCCCTTTCTCAATCAGCAACTCAGGACTTATAAATAAAGGATTGCCCGCGCTGCTTGAGAAGGCACTGTATGGAGAATATGCCTGCCCCTCTTCAGTAGGATTGACTGGTAATAATTGCCAGAATTTTTGTTTATTCAGCTTTAGGAAATCAATAAACTTTCTACACTCTGGTCCCATATCGCCAATAGCAAAAGCAGAAGGAAGAGATGATATGTGTATCAACACTCCAGCCGCTCTTTTTGTAATGGCTGACATTTCTCCTTTGAGAATAGCAAAAGGTACTTGTTGAAACAACTCCGTTAATTTTATCTGCCGGCTAACTATTGCTTCTTCCTTCGTAAGAATATTTGAAAAATGAGAGTTGATATGTTTTGGTAAAATAACGTGTGTATCATTCCAGTCGAATTGCGAAACATTTGCACCTGCTAAACCAATTTCACTAGGGTTTCGAGGTATTACGACAACAATGATTTGTTCTTCAACTTTACGTGCAAATGCTATTATGTTGTCTTTATATCTGCCTTCTATTTTTAGTGGTAGGTATTCACCTTCTGAAAATAGTTGTTCATTATTTTTTCTTAATGCAAATAATTTAGAAAGTACCCAAAGTTTTATTTTATCGCCTTCTTGCCTTTCTCCTAATAATGGGATATTTGCTTGTTCATCATTCTCAATAGTATCCAGGTATTCTTCTCTTATACTAAAGTCAACTTGTCGCCTGTTATCCGGATCTACAAAACTCAGATCCCATAATTCACAACCCTGGTATACATCCGGTATACCGGGGCAGGTGAACTTTAATATAACTTGTGATAATGAATTTATTATGCTTGTACTTGCAACCTTCTCAAGGAACGGTTTAAAGGAAGAAAGGAATAGATTTTCTTTATTTAATATGTTTGATACAAACTCTTTAACTCCATTTTCATAAGATAAGTTCACAGAAGTCCAGTTAGTGTGCACCTTTGCTTCTCGTAATGCCTTATCCAAATACATATTGAAACGATCGATAAAACCGGATTCTTCTTGCCCAGATGTTGGGTACGAGCCAATCAGAGCCTGGTATATTAAGTATTCATCATTTGCATCAGGAATTTTGTTTTTTCGATAAGGTGCATTCATTTCCCTCCATTGAACTACCAATTGCATCCATTCTTCATAGTATCCCGTCAGTGTGTTTAGTCTCGCCCTGCTATCTTCACCTCTTTTTGTATCGTGGGTTGCAGTGGCATTTAATGAGTGAGGCCATTCATTCAACCGGTCTAACATGTGAGAATGAAATTCATCAGCTGATATTCCAAAGTTTCCGGGGGAATCTCCTACTTCATTATGGCCAATAAATTTATTGTAGGTATACATCACAGTATCTTCAACTCCTTTCGCCATTAATGGCCCTGAGAACTGCATGCATCTTTTATAGAAATACTGTAATTTCTGATTATACTCCTCATTTCCTTCATTTGTTTTTTGAAGTAAGCAATTTTCTAGTATTTCAACAGTTGCAGGCGAATCACTTGTTCTTTTTATTCTTCTAAAGATTGAATGTATAGCATCTGATTCATCTTTATCAAAAGGAATGTTTCTATTATAGTACCTGTAAACAGGGCTCTCTATTAAAAACTCACCTATAGTAAATTTCAGATCTTCAGGATGAATAGCAGCAAGATGTTTTCTTTCTGCAAGATTTAGATCAAGGAACAACTGGTATAGATTTTCCAACTCACCACCCATCTGTTCACGAAGTATATAGCTTTTCTTTTCATATTGTTGTTGTTCGAAGCTTTTATGTGTGTGTGTCAGCTTTTGATAAAAACTGGTCAGCTTTGAATTTGCTTTGCGGTTTGTGAATAGATTATTTGAAATTGAAAGGAAATCATAACCTGTATTCCCCTGGATGGGCCAGTAAGATGGCAATTTCTCACCCATTCCCAATATTTTCTCAACTACAATATAGGTAGCTTCTCCAACTTCCTCTCGCAGGTTTTTTAAGTATCCCGTAGGATCAAATAGTCCATCAATATGATCAACACGCAAACCATCGAAAATACCTTCTCTTGTGAGTTGCAGTACCATTTTATGGTGAGTGGTGAAAACTTGCTTGCAATGTATGTTTAGGCATATTAATCCGTTAACAGTAAAAAATCGGCGGTAGTTAATTTGTTTATCAGTTTCCTGCCAATGACATAATCTGTAAAATTGTTCATCAGCAATGGACTTTAAACCATTCTTACTTGCATTGATATTTTCAATTACACTATAAATTTTTGATGTATTGTTACCTAACAACTTGTAAAGTTGATCATACGAACTATTGGAGGAAGCTTCACCATCAGCACCTGGTTCTGAATCTTCAAACTCCGGCACGCTTAAAGATGCAGATTTAAAAATCCGTAAGTATGTTTTATAATTTAATGGATACGCTGTTTCAAAATACTTCATTACCAGTCTGCCTTGCTCAATTGAAATCGTGATCTCTTCCTTTTCGATACAGTCATTAAGAGTACGACCAAGAAATGGCACCATCAACCTACCTTGATCATTCTTGCTCTTCCAGTTAATATCAAAGAAGGGTGAATAAACTGACTTTTCTCCCCTTTCCAAAACATCCATTAGCCAGAGATTTGAAGTGTGGAACGCCATGTGGTTGGGAACAATGTCCTGCAACCAAAACATATTATTTTTTCTCAGTTCGTTTTTTAACTCTCTTAGTTCCGCTTCCGTACCAATCTCCGGATTTATTTTGTTTGGATTTGTTATATCATATCCATGAACACTTCCACTTACTGCTTCAAATATGGGAGATGCATAAATGGTGTTCACTCCAAGTTTTATGAGATAAGGAAGTATCTCACGAAAACTTTTAAATGTGAAGTCTTTGTTGAATTGTATTCTATATGTACTTACCAGGTTATTCAAGCTTACAGCCATTCTACTCTTACTCCATGGGTTCTTTTAATAAAACAACTGATCTTCCTTCCACCTTTACAGCTTCACCAGGGTTATATTCTTCACCTGTTTCTTCAAGGTAATTATCATGTGTGTCAAGAATTTTGATCCATTTACTTCCAAACCTTTCAGAAGGCAGGACATACATGAGCGATTCATGAAATGCATTGAATATAACATAGAAGCTGTTGTCCAGTACCTTTTCTCCCATTGGCCCCACTGCACGAATGCCATCGCCATTCAGAAATATTCCAAGCGATTTTGCAAAATCCATTTTCCAGTTTTCTTCAGACATTGGTTTTCCTTCAGGAAGAAACCACGCAATATCGTCTACATCATTTCCTCTTATTGGTTGCCCTTTAAACCAACTGCGCCGGCAGAATACAGGATGCCTCTTGGTAAAATGTATAATCTTCTTTGTAAAAAGTAGTAAGTCATTATCTGCTTGAGCCCAATTGATCCATGAGATCTCGTTATCCTGGCAATAAGCATTATTATTTCCCTTTTGACTTCTGCTGAGTTCATCACCTGCCACTAGCATTGGAACCCCCTGGGAAAGTAGTAATGTAGTCAAAAAGTTTCTTTTTTGTTTTTCTCTTAATGATAGAACTTCTAGATTGTCAGTTTCACCTTCAGCCCCACAATTCCAACTCCGGTTATTACTTTCTCCATCATGGTTGTTTTCTCCATTTGCATCGTTGTGTTTTTCATTATATGACACCATGTCATTTAGAGTAAAACCATCATGCGCTGTAATAAAGTTTATACTGGCTGTAGGGTGACGATTATCATTCTGGTAAAGATCCGGGCTGCCAGTGAAGCGTTCCGCAAACTCACCAAGCATACTGTCTGCTCCCCGCCAGTAATCCCGCATACAATCTCTGTACTTTCCATTCCATTCTGCCCATCCCGGGGGGAAATTTCCCACCTGGTATCCACCTTCACCAATATCCCATGGTTCTGCAATTAGTTTGACCTGGGATATTACAGGATCCTGGTGAATAATATCAAAGAAAGATCCAAGCCTGTCTACTTCATGCAATTCCCTCGCAAGAGTTGCCGCAAGATCAAATCGAAAACCGTCAACATGCATTTCCTCAACCCAGTAGCGTAAACTGTCCATTATCAGCCTGAGGACATTCGGCATCATGGCATTTAATGTATTGCCAGTACCGGTATAATCCATATAATATCTCTTGTTGTCAGTTAACCGGTAATAGGAAGGATTATCAATTCCCCTGAATGAAAGGGTAGGGCCCAATTCACTTCCTTCACCTGTGTGGTTGTAAACTACATCCAGGATCACTTCTATTCCGGCCCTATGTAATTCCTTTACCATTGTTTTAAATTCCAGCAGTTGTTCACCTGAAGTGCCACTACTTGAGTACCTGGAATCCGGTGAAAAAAATCCAATGGTGTTATAGCCCCAGTAATTGGAAAGCCCCTTATCAATTAAAAATTTATCATTCAGAAACTGGTGAACAGGCATTAATTCTACTGCTGTTATTCCCAGTTCCTTCAAATATTGTATGGTTATAGGATGTGAAAGGGCGGCATAGGTTCCCCTGATGTTTTCAGGTATTCCTTTATGAAGCCTGGTAAACCCACGTACATGTGTTTCGTAGATGATTGAGAGGTGATAAGGTATCTTTGGAGGCTGATCGCCTTCCCAATCAAACCTTGGATCAATAACTACTGATTTAGGTACAAACGGAGCGCTGTCCTCTTCACTATAACTAAGGTCTCCATCAGGATGTCCAACTTGGTACCCAAATAGAGAGTTATGCCATTCTACTTTTCCTGATATTGATTTTGCATAAGGATCTATCAAAAGCTTATTTGGATTAAAACGTAATCCATTTTCCGGTTCGTAAGGACCATACACCCTATAGCCATATAACTGTCCTGGTTTTAATTTTGGCACATATGCATGCCATACATGGTGTGTTCTTTCTTTAATGCGAATTTTTTTTGTTTCTTTTTTTTTGTTTGATGGACTAAATAAACATAGATCCACTTCGGTGGCATTTTCAGCAAAGAGCGCAAAATTCACTCCTTTACCATCCCATGTGGCACCAAGCGGAAACGGACTCCCAGGATATACAGTTATATTCATCTCACGAGCTTAATTGTTGTGTCTGGATAGGTTCAATATTCTTGCCACCTCTGGTGACACCTATATTTTAGAACAAAGTACAACAACGATCATGGGCACTTTCCCTTTTTGGCACTGTTAGGCACGAAACTGTACAAAAAGGTTCAAAAAGATCTCTTGGATATATTTGGTAATAATAAAGCCTTGCTGATTGCATCAGCAAGGCTGCTTGTGACCCCGCCAGGATTCAAACCTGGAACCTTTTGATCCGTAGTCAAATGCTCTATTCAATTGAGCTACGGGGCCATTCAATCACGTCCATATTGGATGTGTTTTGGGGGTGCAAAAATAAAGGTAATCAATACATTACCCAAATATGCTTCAAAAAAACAAGTTAATAGTGCCAGCGAACGAATGCTTCAACTGCCGCATAATGCGTTAATCCTAATGCGGCATACATACCAGCAGTATTGGCATTTCTTTCTTCTGCACGTTGCCAGAATTCCCGTGTATCGCTACCCTGGAAGGGAACCATGTCTTTCTGGGATTGGTGAATGAATATGCCATATCTTTTCCTCAGTACCTGGTCTGGACTCATTGGAACGGCCATTTCAATTTCATCAATATTCCATTCCTGCCAGGCTCCCTTGTATAGCCATAACCAGCAATCATTTATCCATTCTACCCCACTCTTTTTTAGTCGGTTTAGTGCCTCAAAAATAATGTCAAGACAAACCTTATGAGTTCCATGTGGATCTGCAAGGTCTCCTGCTGCAAATACCTGTTGAGGTTTAATTTGATCCAACAACTTCATAGTTATCTGTACATCTTCTTCACCCATGGGATTCTTTTCAATAGTCCCTGTTTCATAGAATGGAAGATTCAGGAAATGAACATTTTCTGCTTTTAAACCAACATACCGGCACGTAGCTTTTGCTTCACACTGCCTGATTAATCCTTTAATGTTGCGAATTCGTTCTGTATCAATTTCGTTCTTTTTCTTTTTGGATAAATAATTTCTCACTTCTTCAAAGATCTTCTCAGACTTTTGATTATTCATTCCAGCTATATCCTCGAAGCCAACAGCAAAATCCAGAAAACGGGTAACAAATTCATCTGTTACGGCAATATTGCCGGAAGTCTGGTAAGCAACATGGACATCATGTCCTTGCTCGTGCAATCTTAAAAAAGTTCCACCCATACTGATAATATCATCATCGGGGTGTGGAGAGAAAATAATTACTCTTTTAGGATAGGGAACCGTTCTTTCCGGGTGATTCGGAATAACTGCATCAGCTTTTCCACCTGGCCATCCTGTAATGCTATCTCTTAACATGTAATACACCTGCAGATTTATTTCATATGCATCTCCTTTCTCCACCAGCAGGTCGCTAAGACCATACTCATTGTAATCATTGTTGGTGAGCGACAGCACTGGTTTGTTTACTTTCAAAGCAGTATTTACAACTGCTTTTTTTATCATCTTCGGTGTCCACTCGATGTCGCCGGTAAGCCATGGCGACTTGAACCGTGTTAATTCTGCTGCTGCTAATTCATCAATTATGAAAGAGCAGTCATTATGTTGTTGTAATAAGCTTGCGGGAATGCTTTCAGTCATGCTTCCCTCTACAGCCTTTTGAACAACAGGTGCTTTTGCAGGTCCCCATGCTAACAGGATAATCTTTTTTGCCCTTAGGATGGTACTGATCCCCATAGTAATTGCTAACCTTGGTACCTGTGCTATGTTGGCAAATTCATAAGCATTTGCCAATCGGGTCGAATTCTCAAGATTGATTAACCTTGTCTTGGAATAAATACTGGATCCAGGTTCATTGAAACCAATGTGACCATTATTACCTATACCCAATACCTGAAGGTCAATGCCTCCAACCTCTTCAATTTCCCTTTCGTAATCGGCACAATGTTTTTTAATTTCTTCTTTAGGCAATTCGCCGTTCGGAATATGGATATTTGCTGGATCAATATCGATATGCTCAAAAAGGTTACGCCACATATAGCTATTGTAACTCTGATAAGCATCCCGATCAATAGGATAATACTCATCCAGGTTAAAAGTGATCACATTATTAAAACTGAGGCCTTCTTCCTGGTGCATTCTCACCAGCTCAGCATAAACAGTTTTGGGTGTTGAACCTGTAGCGAGGCCTAATACACAAGTCTCATTTCTTTGTTGCTTTTCTTTAATAGTTTTAGCTATCTCACGAGCTGCCAATGAAGATCCTTCTTCAAGTGTCTGAAATATCCTTACGGGTACTCTTTCGAATGCATCTATGGTGTTAATGCTGGCTTGTTGTTCTGTCATTTCCCTAATACAATTAGCTAGCTAAGGTACGAATTGAGGAAGTTAGTTGTAGGCAACCTCTATGCAGCTCTAAATCTTCATCTGCAATAACATTTATTTTCAATTACTAGCTCATGTAGTTGGATGGCCATTCTATACATTTATGAAGAAAAAAACCTCGATTATGAAAAAATTCTTGTTTGCATTACTTGCCATTATTGCCTTAAATGTTGCTTCCTATGCCCAAACAACTAAAACCAAATCTGTTGTTAAGGCTACTGCTCCAAAGATGGAAACCAAAACTAAGGTGACTACTTCCCCTTCTGGAGATAAAACAGTTAAAGTGAAGAAAGATGGTACACTAGATATGCGTTATAAGGAGAACAAACAAAAGAAGGTTGCTTCCACAGGCCCAAAAAAGAAAGATGGTACACCCGACATGAGGTATAAGGCAAATAAAAAATCTTAAAAGAAAAGCCCCGGAAAGGGGCTTTTTACTTATGGTCTATTCTTTAAATGATTTTTCTTTGTTTCTTTCTTGTTATGGGTGATATCGTCTCCCTTAGTATCCCATTCTTCATTTTTCCTGCTATCCAAATCATCACGGGATTCTGGTTTTGGACGATGTCCTGCCATTTGTTTGTTCTGCATGTTATTTTGACTTCTACTTCCTTTCATATCAATTGTTTAGTAAAAGAACCCACAAAACCATACCATTTTGAAGATTATTACAGAAGAGATTGGATCCCTTATTGAATGCATTCAAATATATATAGTGAATTCACAGGATTTCATGTTAATTAAAGGTAGCTATCATTTGGTGAGCTGTTTCCCTTCCGCTGACCAGCGCCCCTTCCACTGTTCCTATTTGTGCCCCTCCATGAAGGCCTTCACCTGCAAAAAAGATGGTTTCTTCAATGGATGATTTCAATTCAGTTCTGAACTTTTCGCCATTCACTACTTCATAAGCATAACCTCCACACGTGAATGGATCGAGAGTCCAGTTAAAGTTCATAACTTTTATAATTTTTAATTTTAAGAAGCTAATCTCCAATCTGAAAATCCTACTAAGTGATTCTAACGCTTTCTCTGTGATCTCTTCGCTACTAAGATCTTTCATCCTTTCAGCGTTAGGACCGCCAAGCCAACCAGTTAAAATATTTACCTGCTTTGGGTTTTGTGTCCACCAGGTTGGCACTGCCTCATCAGAAAACAAAAAAGCCATTTTTGAAAGATCCTTATCTTCTGTAATCTCTTTTTCTTTCCAGAACGCATCTTTAAATTGAATAATGATCTTTATTACTGAGCCAAATCCAAGTTGTTGAACTGCTTCCATTTTGGAAGTTATAGCCGGGCTGAATCCAATTTGTCTGGATTGAAGCACACCCAATGAAACCGTTAGGAGTAATTTCTTTGCCCGAAATATTTCATTCTCTGTAATCACTTCTACATTGCCTTTCTTCCAATTTATTGTTTTTACAGGGCTAGATAAAAAGAACAGGGCTCCTTTATCCACTGAATACCTATGCAGGTGATTAACCAATTCTATATACCCGCCTTCGATCCTGTATTGTTCTTCATCACCACTTTTCAATTCTTCACATAGGCTGAACGTGCTCGCTTTATTTGTATTAGCAGCATAATATCCTTCCACGTAATTTTTCAAGGTAAACCGTAGTTCTTCGTATTTATCGCCGGCAAGATGCTCACTAATAAAATTGGCTACACTCAAATCAGTTTTCAGCTCTTTGAATTTTTTTTCCAGGTCACTATAATCTTCTATAAAGTTCTCTTGTTCTTTTAAATGCTCCTTATCTTTTTGCCAAAAGTTTCCTTTAATCTTTGTGGTTTTTACTGCTGCTTTTTTCAGTAGGTCCAGTGTTAATTCTAAATTGCCATGAACGAATTCAGCTCCTGCTTCAACAGGTGATTCAAACAAGGGATCGTTAATTGTAAATATTCTTCCACCTATGCGGTCTTTTGCTTCAAGTATTGCGACAGATTTGCCGGTGAGGGTAAGTTCCAGGGCTGCTATCAATCCTGCAGCACCTGCACCAACAATAATTACATCAAAAGATTGGGTGCTACGGGTGTCCATAAAAGAGTTTCGTTGTTAAGGAATACTATAAAATACATCTATATATATCCACCTTTGAATTTCAACAGATACTTTTTATCTTTTCCACAATTTACCAAAACAAACTTTTATGGATACTTCGTTTTTATCACAATTAAATTGGTTGCATGTCCTGGTTGCCGCTATTGCATATTTTGCTTTGGGTGCTATCTGGTACTCAGCTTTATTCCAAAAACAGTGGGTTAAATACCATGGAGTTGAAATGAATGCCCCTGATGCAAAGAAGGGAGTAGCAGCCATTATGATAGGTTCATTTGTATGGATGTTTATTGTATCAATTGGCATAGCCATTATTGTTCACCGGCTTGGGTTAAACAATGTGCTCTCTGGTATAAAATGGGGGTTCTTTACAGGATTTTGTTTTTCTACTGCTGCTATAAGCATAACCTATCTATACCTGAAAAAACCGGCAGGTCTTCACTTTATAGATGGGCTCTACCATATAGTTGGGCAAATAATCGTGGCAGTAATACTTTGTGCGTGGTAATGTTAACTGATGTTAGGTAAGCTTTAAGCCTAAATTACTCTTAGTTCCGGTTTTCTATAAAGTTTTAATAAGGTTTGTATGGAGTTACCTTGGAGTTAGAACGGCTTTACCCCCTGCAAGGTCCATGCATACTCCATGCTAAATCCATGCAAACTCTGTAAAAAATCTATGGTTTCCTTGCCATACTCAATATCGAGGAGCCAGATACGGCAGGATAAAGATTCTTAGATCTTAATTTAAAACAAGTTGAAGATTTTTTCTGAGAATAAAAAAAGGTGAAGCACCAGCTGCAACTTTTTATGAGTTCTGTACAACTATTCTACTTTGGTGATTTTAAGAACATTGGTAGGTAAGTGAAGGTGTACCGGGGTACTTCCTGTATTAACTACTATGTCTCCCATTTTAAGAAATCCTCTTTCCTTTAGAATGTCAATCTGGTCAAAGATGATCTCATCCAGGCTACGTTCTTCATCGTAATAAAAGCATCTTACTCCCCAGCTTAGGCTTAACTGGTTAAGCAGCGATCTTTCTTTTGTGAAAATGTAAAGGGGTGCTTTTGGACGGTAGCTGCTCAACATAAATGCGGTATACCCACTTTGTGTCATCCCTATAAGAGCATCCGATTGTACATCATGGGCCAGCTTACAGGCATTGTAACAAATGGCATCACTAAGGAAAGAAGGTGAGTGGGGTTGAGGAGTCAGTACTTCCTCAAGATTGTAATTATATTCAGTACGTTCCACCTCCATTATAATCTTTCTCATGGTTTCAACAACCAATTTAGGATGCTGACCTGTAGCCGTTTCACCACTTAGCATTACTGCATCGGCACCTTCTAAAACTGCATTGGCAACATCAGTGATCTCGCTACGGTTTGGCTTACTCCTGTCCATCATACTCTCCATCATCTGGGTAGCAACAATTACAGGTTTAGCTCGGTGAAGACATTTCTTAATAATATTTCTTTGGATAAGCGGAATTTGTTCGACCGGCAATTCAACACCAAGATCACCCCGGGCGATCATTACAGCATCACTTTCTACAATAATATCCCGCAAGTTGTTCAGAGCCTCGGGCTTTTCGATCTTGGCAATGATTTTTGTTTTGCTTTGCCTTTCGTGAAGTTTATTTCTCAGGATGATAAGGTCCTTAACACTTCTCACAAACGAAAGAGCAACCCAATCTAACTGTTGGTCAATAATAAACTCAAGGTCGACCAGGTCTTTTTCTGTTAAAGCAGGTAAAGAGATTTTGGTATCCGGTAGATTTACTCCTTTTTTTGAAGAAAGTTTCCCTCCCATAGTAACCTGCACGCGAACATCATTGTTCTTCAGAATGTTTTTAACCTGCACTTCAAGTTTACCATCATCTATTAATATCTTATTACCAACCTTTACATCCTTGTGGAGATTGGGGTAAGAAACATAGATCCTTTCTTTATTGCCGACCAACTTTTCGTTGGTGAAGGTTAATAAATCACCAGGTTCGACATCAATGCCTCCATTTTCCATTTCACCTACTCTCAGTTTTGGACCCTGGAGGTCGCCAAGAATAGCAATGTTGTAAGGCTCTGTATTATTGATCTGGCGAATGTATTTAATGATCTGTTCTTTATCCTCATGAGTGCCATGAGAAAAGTTCAGTCGGAAAACATTCACCCCGCATTTTACCAATTCAAGCAGTTTGTCATAGGTATCACAGGCAGGTCCAACAGTAGCTACTATTTTGGTGCGGTGAAAGGCATGTTCAATTCCTGCCGATTTATCCATCTGTCGATGGAAATACTTGTCTACATTTTTACTCATATTATATATGACTTGAATGAAATGATCGTTTCACACCCATGGTTTACTAGGATCATTAATTTGATTTTTATTAAGTGATCGGATGTAGTAATTAAAGGGTTATCTGTCTGCACTTGTTGGATTCGTTTCTATAAATATTGAATTGTAAGTTACAAGCCTTTATGGCTTTTAACTTGCCAGGATCTTCATAATCTTGATCCATTCCTCGCTTACAGTACCTTTCTTTTTATGAACACTATCGAGGGGAATGTAATTCATCCTGTTGTTTAGAATTCCTACAAAAACATTATAACGGCCTTCAACCAATGATTCCACAGCATGATAACCCATGCGGCTGGCAATTAAGCGGTCGATACACGAAGGTGCACCCCCTCGTTGAATGTGCCCCAGGATGCAAACCCTGGTTTCTATTTTTGGAAGTCTTTCTTTCACCAACCTGGCTACTTCGTTAGCTCCGCCAAATTCATCACCTTCCGCTACAACTATCAGGTTTACCAGTTTTCTTCTTCTTTCTTTTTCCAATAAGGAGGCTATTACCGCTTCCATATTGGTTTTACGTTCAGGAATGAGGATGTTTTCCGCACCGGTGGCAATACCACTATGCAAAGCAATATAGCCTGCATCTCTGCCCATAACTTCTATTATAAATAAACGGTCATGAGCATCTGCTGTATCACGAATCTTATCAATTGCCTCTACAGCAGTATTTACTGCAGTATCGAAGCCTATTGTGAAATCCGTTCCCTGGATATCTTTGTCTATGGTTCCGGCAATGCCAATGCAGGGAATATTGAAGTCTTTACTGAATTCAACAGCTCCTCTGAAAGAGCCATCGCCACCAATTACCACCAGGCCATCAATACCACGGCTGTGTAAAACGTCAAAAGCTTTTTTCCTCCCTTCGTAGGTCAGGAAGTCTTTACAACGCGCGGTTTTCAGTATAGTTCCGCCTCTTTGAATAATATTAGCTACAGAACGGCTTTCCATCCTGTAGATATCATCTTCTATAAGACCCTGGTATCCTCTCATAATACCATATACTTCAAGCCCATAATATAGCCCGGTTCTAACCACGGCTCTTATGGCCGCATTCATTCCAGGTGAGTCTCCGCCGGAAGTCAATACTCCAATCTTGTGGACTTTCTTTTTATCAATTGACACTTTCTTTTAATCTTTGGTTTTTACAAGCCCCAAAAGTAAGGTATTGGCAGGATGTGTAATTACGACACAAATCATAATCGAATTTTTAGTTTGATAATTTTTTTTTAAAAAGAAACAGTAAATTCCCGGCATTCATTTTTTTTGTAATTCGTAGGTGGTGATGATTATTGATGTACTCAATCAAACTCTTTTGCCAGTTCTTTTGTTAACAGATGTTAATTTTTTAATCCAAAGAAGGGCAAATCTCAATCAATTGATTTGAGATAGTATGTAGCAAACTCCTTTACTTAGATCATGGAATTATGCCACTAATAGATCACAATTAGGTTGCTATTAGATCGGTATTAATTCCGTGATAATAGTGATCTAATTCCAATGAAATAATGATATAATAGCGTGGTAGCTTTTATAAACATCAATTCGGGATTAATGGTATACGACAGCTTTCATTAAATTTTTCTATTCATGAAAGCGGTGAAAAAGAAGAGAAGATGGTAAGTCAGTGCAGCAAAAAAAGCCGCATTGAATAATTGGCAGGAACACTAACAATAATTATTGAGCCGCGATGTATTTTCTTTCTTCAACAATTTCAATGAGACACTCAATAATCATCCTGGACTTTGCTACTGATGCAAGCGTAGGGTATCTTACTTCCACCCATTTTTGAATCTTGTCAATAGCTGTTTTGGCATGCTGTTCGGCATAAGGATCTTTAGATAATAGTTGGTCCGGCGTTTTCATTTTATTGGATATTAATGATTGTAATAGGAAAGTTAGCAGTTAATTCATTCATATACAAGAGAGTTCATCTAATTTTCATAAATACAAATTTTTAGCTGTTCATCGAAATAATTTTGTTTGTATATCAAGATCATTTTCAAGAGCTGTTTTTTTTGCTAAATCGTATCCTGCATCAGCATGACGAACTACACCCAGGCCGGGATCGTTTCTCAGTACCCGTTGTAATCGTTCGTCAGCGTCGGTGGTTCCATCACACACTATCACCATTCCTGCGTGAATGCTATATCCCATTCCAACACCACCACCATGATGGAGGCTCACCCAACTCGCTCCTCCTGCGGTATTTACTAAAGCATTCAATATGGGCCAATCGGCAACGGCATCACTTCCATCCAACATAGCTTCTGTTTCCCTGTTGGGTGAAGCGACGGAGCCAGTGTCTAAATGATCTCTGCCAATGACGATAGGAGCTTTTACTTTTCCTGTTCTTACAAGTTCATTGAATGCAAGTCCTGCTTTTTCCCGTTCCCCTTGTCCTAACCAACAGATGCGTGCGGGTAATCCCTGGAAGGCTATTTTCTCTTTCGCGAGATTCAGCCACCTGAGTAATGATTGATTCTTAGGAAAAAGAGAGGCAATCACTCTATCGGTTTCTGCGATATCTGAGGGATCGCCACTCAATGCAGCCCAACGAAATGGTCCTTTTCCTTCGCAGAAAAGCGGTCGAATGTAAGCCGGCACAAATCCCGGGAAATCAAAAGCATTTTGCAGTCCTCTTTCTTTAGCCCTTGCCCGGATGTTATTACCATAGTCGAAAGTAATTGCACCTTCTTGTTGCAATTGAAGCATTAACTCCACGTGGTGATACATGGAATCATATGCATAATCAAGGTACTGCTGTGGGTTTGTTTCTCTTAAAACTTTTGCTTGTTCATACGTTACCTGGTGAGGCCAGTAGCCGATAAGCGGATCATGAGCAGACGTTTGGTCAGTTAAAGTATCTGGAATAATATTCCGTTCAACAAGTCCTTCCAGCAAGTGTACGGCATTGCATACAACAGCAATGCTTATAGGTAATTCCTTCTTTTTAGCTTCTAAGGCTGCATCAATTGCTTCATCTATGTTGTTATATTTTTTGTCTAGGTATTTTGTTTGAATTCGTTTGTCAATTCTCCATTCTTCCACCTCAGCAATCAGTGCTACTCCTTCATTCATGGTGATGGCAAGTGGCTGTGCTCCTCCCATACCACCTAATCCAGCTGTAACATTAAGTTTGCCTTTCAATGTGCCTGCGGCATTAGCACTGCGAAAATGCTTGTCTGCAAGCGCTGCGTAAGTTTCATAAGTGCCCTGCACAATACCTTGCGAGCCAATATAAATCCAACTGCCGGCAGTCATTTGTCCATACATCATCAACCCCTTTTTCTCCAATTCATCAAAATGCTGCCAGTTAGCCCAGTTAGGTACCAATTGGGAGTTAGAAATGAGAACCCGTGGTGAGTCTTTATGTGTTTTGAAAATGGCTACAGGCTTACCGCTTTGAATTAAAAGTGATTCATCATTTTCAAGCATCTTTAGTGCGGAGATGATATTATCGAGCGCTTCAAAGTTTCTCGCAGCTTTACCTCTGCCTCCATAAACAATCAGTTCTCCAGGCTTTTCTGCAACTTGTGGATCCAGGTTATTCAGAAGCATTCGTAATGCTGCTTCCTGTATCCATCCTTTACAATTCAGTTTTGTTCCGGTAGGGGTTTTATACTTTGTGCTGTCGTAGCGCGAAGTAGTGGACATCATAATATTCATTTAAATAGTAAGCAACCTTCCGGAAAACTACACAAAAAAAGAAATATCTTCCAAGCCGAAAGTGTAGTTATATGAGCATTCACCTAAGCGCAAAGGAAGGGGAAATAGCACCTATTGTTTTACTCGCTGGCGATCCATTAAGGACAAAGCATATTTCAGAGAATTATTTACAAAATCTGGCACTGGTAAGTTCTACACGTAATGCTTACTATTATACAGGCACCTATAAAGGTGTGAGATTAACTATTGGTGCAAGTGGTATGGGATGTCCATCGATTGGCATTTATTCCTATGAGTTATATAATTTCTATAATGTACAATGTATAATGCGCATTGGTACGTGTGGTGCGTATTTTACGAATATTCAGTTATTTGACCTGATAAATGCCGAAAGAGCATATAGTGAATCAACTTATGCGAAGTATGCTTTTGGTTTTGAAGACGAAGGTTTTAAGCACCAGGGAGTTGCTTACGAAATTATTAATAGAACAGCGGAACGTCTGGATTTGCCTCTATTAAAAGGTGCAATTCATTCAGGAGATCCTTTTTACAGAATAGATCCAGCCTTACCTAAAATAGTTGTTGATAATCATTGCCTGGCAGCAGAAATGGAGGCCTTTGCACTCTTTGCCAATGCAAAACATTTTAACAGAACTGCCGCAACATTGTTGACCGTTTCTGATGTTATCCCAAACAGGCAAATGATAACTGCTGGTGAAAGGGAACGTTCACTGGAGAAAATGACCCATCTTGCTCTTGAATCAGTAATTGATATAAATAATAACCTGGAATAAAAAAGGCAATATTGCTTAGAGTGGTATAGAATTCGTCTCTATGTACTTTTGCCAAAATCACGTGCTATGGAGGTTAAGAACAATATTTTAGAAACTATTGGAAATACACCATTAATCAGATTAAATAAGATTACGAAAGAACTTCCCTGTAATGTTTATGCCAAAGTTGAATACTTCAATCCCGGGAACTCCATCAAAGACCGTATGGCAGTGAAGATGGTGGAGGTGGCTGAAGCAGAAGGTAAGTTAGTTCCGGGAGGTACCATTATAGAATGTACATCCGGAAATACTGGAATGGGGTTGGCAATGGCTGCAGTTATTAAGGGATATCGATGCATTTTTACTACAACTGATAAACAATCTCAATCAAAAGTTGACATATTAAGGGCTTTAGGAGCAGAAGTCATAGTGTGTCCAACAAACGTTGAACCTGAAGATCCACGTAGCTATTATTCAGTTGCAGCCAGGCTGGAAAGAGAAATTCCAAATGCCTTCCTGATGAATCAATATGATAACCTCGCAAACAGGCTGGCTCACTATGAAAGTACCGGCCCGGAAATCTGGCGGCAAACTGATGGGAACATCACCCATCTGGTTGTCACTGCAGGGACAGGTGGAACAGTTACCGGTACAGCAAAGTTTTTAAAAGAGATGAACCCGGAAATTAAAATTTGGGCAATTGATGTATATGGATCTCTGCTTACTAAGTTTTTCAGGACGGGCGAAATTGACATGAATGAAGTACACCCATACGTATCGGAGGGATTCGGAGAAGATTTTGTACCTGCTAATTTTGACATGAGTGTAATAGATTATTTTGAGCAGGTGACAGATAAAGACGGTGCAATAATGGCCAGGAGGCTGGCAAAGGAAGAAGCACTCTTTTGCGGATACAGTGCCGGAAGTTGTATACAAGGATTAATGCAACTAAAAGATAAATTGAAGAAAGGAGATTTCGTGGTTGCTATACTTCACGATCACGGAAGCCGCTATGTGGGAAAAGTATACAATGATCAGTGGATGGCAGAAAGAGGTTTTTTTGATGTTAAGACCTTCAAGGATGTGGTTAATGCACGCGGCAAACAGAAATTGATAACTGTTGAACCTACACAATCTGTATCTGAAGCTGTAGAACTTATGAAAAAGTACGACATCGAACACATACCTGTTGTTAATAGTTCAAAAGATATTGTAGGTTCTATTAGTGAGGATGGACTATTCCAGAAACTATTTCAAAATGCTGATATTAAAACTGAAAAGATTGAACATGTTATTGAGAAGCCCTTTCCAGTCGTAGGATTCGAAACACCTATTAAAAAGCTCGGCACAATCATTAATAAAGAGAACGGTGCCGTTCTGGCCAAAGATGAAAGTGGCAACTTTCAAATAGTGACTAAGTATGATGTAATACAGGCTCTGGCATAAATTACATATATTTTTATGGGGTTTATTCTACTGACAAAACCTAGGAATGACAATGGATTAAGGTCATTTTAGCTATTAAAAGAAAGATTCTATTCGTATATCTACGTAGTCGAGACAAGGCAAATTACTTCTAAACTACTACCGAATATCTACCTGCTCACAGTAAATACCATAGAGGTAAAAAAGAGCGAAACTGCCATTGTTTAAGCGTTTTCAAGAGATTAGTTTTGTTATCGAAGTTGATTGATACAACAAATCCAATATCTAAAGAAGAACTAAATCCGATATCCCAACCGTCCAGTAAGTTTTTGAACGTCTTTATCCTAGTGAAACCAGGAGTAAACATTCCGTATCAATCAACTTCGCCTGACAAGGCAAGCCTTGTGCGATAAATCCAGATCCAGAGAAAATCCATTTTAGTCCAACATCCTATTTTCCAATCAGTCTACTGTTCGACACTAGACTAGAAAAACTTATCACCATCCGTACAATGAAAAACTGGTATCCTCCTGCATACCACAAGTAGCAGGAGGATGGTGATAGTTTCTGATCTCTTCCATTACTTCCCTGATGCTCAATTTGTTATCGCTTCTTATCTGCCCGTTGGTCTAATTTTTGGATACAAAGCAAAGGCTGTTGTCTGAAATGGGTAGATTAATTGTAATATCGAATCGCTTGCCATATGCTATAGATAGAATTAGTGACGATATTGTTGTTCGCCAAAGTTCTGGTGGATTGGTTTCTGCTATCAAGAGTTATTTTGAAAAAGCAGCAACTTCCAATGAACATGAGTTTGATGATCTGGTGTGGATCGGGAGCATGGATGCAGATGAGCATGTTTGGAAGCTGGCCAAAGATATGGGAGCTATAAATGCTCCCTATAAAATAGAGCCAATATTTCCATCAGAAGAGGTTTATGACTTATACTATAGCGGTTTTGCCAATTCTACAATTTGGCCATTGTTTCATTACTTTCCTAACCTGGTAGAATTCAAAAAAGAGTATTACGCGGCTTATAAGGAAGTAAATTCATTATTTGCAGAAAAGGTTTCTGAAATTTACCAGGATGGGGATTTGGTCTGGGTGCATGATTATCAACTCATGTTATTGCCTCACTTGTTGAGGGAAAAATTACCTTTTGCAACAATCGGATTTTTCCTCCATATACCTTTTCCATCTTATGAGATGTATCGCCTTCTTCCTACAGAATGGAAGAGAACAATTCTTCAGGGATTGCTGGGAGCAGACCTCGTTGGATTTCACACTCATGATTATGTGCAGCACTTCATACAGTCATCACGCATGATTATGAAAGTTGAAAGCCAGTATAATAGTATTCAATTTAGAGATCGGCTTATAAAGGCTGACCTTTTTCCTATTGGCATCGATTATCGTAAGTTCAGAGATGCTATCATTGATGAAGATGTTGTAGGCATCTGCACAAAGCTGGAAGAAAAATTCGCTCGCCAGAAGTTAATATTTTCTGTTGATCGTCTTGATTATACAAAAGGCTTAAACTACCGTTTGGATGGGTATGAGGAGTTTTTACATAACCATCCCGAATGGAGAGAGAAAGTAGTTTTTATTTTAAATGTGATCCCTTCAAGGGATCTGATACCTTCGTATATAAAAAGAAAAAGATTAGTTGAAGAAAAAGTAAGCACGATTAATGGTAAGTTTTCTACCCTTGATTGGCAACCTTTAATTTATCGGTACAATCATCTTGAGTTTGAAGAGTTATGCGCTCTTTACCAGGTAGCAGATGTTGCGTTGATTACACCTTTAAGAGACGGGATGAACCTGGTTGCCAAAGAATATATAGCTAGTTGCATAGATAAAGGAGTTCTGATTTTAAGTGAGCTTACCGGTGCTGCCAGTGAACTTAGTGAAGCATTGTTGGTAAATCCTACTGACGTTCACGAAGTGGCAGAATCGATTAATACAGCTTTAACAATGCCATTGGTGGAACAACGTTCCCGCTTATCTTATATGCAAAGGCGATTGGCGGAGTATGATGTGTTCAAATGGATTAATGATTTCATCACCTGTTTGCAGGAGATGAAACAAGAACAAAAAGAATTAAAAGTGAACGTACTGAAACAAGAAACGATAGAGAAGATAACAGAAGATTTCTACATTGCGAATAAAAGGTGCATACTCCTGGATTATGATGGAACTCTTGCACCGTATCAGAAAGTTCCTTCACTCGCATTCCCGAGTGAGGAGTTAATGATGCTACTGAAACAATTAACGGATGACCCTGCAAATGAAATAATTATAATAAGTGGCAGGGATGCCAATACATTAGAAGCATGGCTGGGCCATTTACCTCTAAACCTGATTGCCGAACATGGCGCTGCCTTTAAGTTCAAGAATGATGAATGGAAAGAGAAGGTAAATATGTCTCCGGAATGGAAAGACAAGTTACGACCTATAATGCAACTTTATACGAGCCGTTGTGCCGGTTCCTTTATTGAAGAAAAGAAAAGCACCCTTGCCTGGCACTATCGCAACTGTCATCCTGATTTAGGTTTTATGAGGTCCAGGGAGTTGAAGAATACACTGGTTCAGTTAACTGCAAATACACCGATACAGGTCCTTGATGGTAATAAAGTGGTGGAAGTTCGAATGACAGGTGTTGATAAAGGGGTGAGTGGAATGGATATGATCAATGCCCTCGAACCGGATTTTATATTATGTATTGGTGATGATACCACTGATGAAGACATGTTCAGGATGTTGCGCGATAGGGGTTATACCATCAAAATAGGAAGGGGCAACACGGCTGCTCAATACACTATTCTTTCTCAAAAAGAAGTATATCCTTTCATAAGAAGTTTTATACAACCTTCGAAAAAAGAGAGTCTCCATTATTCTGATTAGTAATCTGTTGAAAAAACAATACTACATTAGACCCTAACTTCTATGGCCACTCTTTTTAACAATATTGGTTTGCTGGTGAATGCCAGGGAGGAATATTCATTAATCAGGGGCAAATCCCTTGGGGAACTACCTGTTATCGAGAATGCTTACCTGGTCATTGAGGAAGAAGATATTGTTGAATATGGACCTATGAGTGCTTGTAAGTATTCTCCTTCCTCTTTTGAATTTAATGAAGATTGTACCGGTAAATATCTTTTACCCTCATGGTGTGATAGCCATACTCACCTGGTGTTTGCAGGTAGTAGGGAAAACGAATTTACTGACCGGATAAAAGGGTTGTCATATGCAGAAATAGCAGCGAGGGGCGGGGGCATCCTAAACTCTGCGAAGAAACTAAATCAAACTTCTGAAAAAGAATTATTTCGTCAATCTTCTGCAAGATTGCAGGAAGTTATTCAACTTGGCACGGGGGCGATAGAGATAAAGAGTGGTTACGGGTTGACAGTTCAAGGTGAATTGAAAATGCTGCGGGTAATTAAGCGATTAAAGGAATGTTTCAAAATTCCAATCAAGGCTACTTTCCTTGCTGCTCACAGCTATCCTGAAGAATATAGAAATCATCATGAGGCCTATATTGATTTGATCATAAATGAAATGTTGCCAATTATAAGTAAGGATAAGTTGGCTGATTATATTGATGTGTTTTGTGAAAAGGGTTTCTTTTCACCAGAGGAAACAGAAAAGATCTGTAAAGCAGGAATAAGCCAGGGACTTAAGCCAAGAATTCATGCAAATCAACTTGGCCTTTCAGGAGGAGTTCAGAAGGGGGTTCAACTGAATGCCATTTCAGTTGATCACCTCGAACATATGGATGATGAGACCATTGAAATTCTTTCCGGATCATCGACCATTGGAACATTGCTACCAACAGCTGCCTTCTTCCTCAGAGAGCCTTACCCACCTGCAAGAAAAATGATTGAGAAGGATTGTTCCATTTCGATAGCATCCGATTACAACCCGGGATCTTCACCATCAGGTAACATGAATTTTGTGCTCTCGCTTGCCTGTATTCATATGGGTCTGTTACCTGCAGAAGCTATCAATGCAGCTACGCTCAATGGTGCACATGCAATGGAAGTAGCTGATATAGTAGGAAGTATAACAGTTGGTAAGAAGGCAAATCTTATAATCACTAAGAAAGTTCCTTCACTGGCTTACCTGCCATATGCATTCGGATCAAACCTGTTAGATAAAGTCATGCTAATGGGAGAGTGGATATAGTTTTTGAATTAATTTCATTTGAAATTTCAAATCATTCATTGTGAATCTTCCACATTTTAAACAATACATTAAGCAAGATATACTTGCACAAACCCGTTTAAGAAAGTTTGAAACGAAACTTGGTGAGAGGGTCGCAACTGTACCTGCTTCCACAGAATTAAGTGAAGCTATAAAGGGTAATGATCTCACTTATGTCCTTTTTGGAATCGCAGAAGACATTGGAGTAAAGGCAAATTATGGTGTGGGGGGAACAAACACTGCATGGCCAGGTTTTTTACAATCCTTCCTTAATGTACAAAGCAGTGATTTTTTTACAGGGGAGAATGTTATAGTTATAGGCTACTTTGATTTTTCTGATCTTGAGACAGTCATAGAAAGTAATGCAAATAACCAGGAAGAAAAAATAGAAGCCTATAGACATGCTGTGAATACAATAGATGATGAAGTGGAAAGATTGGTAAAGTTAATTGTTTCAGAAGGTAAAATACCTATCATCATAGGAGGGGGCCATAATAATGCGTATCCTCTTATAAAGGGCGCTGCCAAAGGCTTGCACCAAAGTGGGAAACTACCACTTCCGCAAATAAATTGTATTAATCTTGATGCACATACTGATTATCGACCCGTAGAAGGAAGGCATAGTGGTAACGGATTCAGGTATGCTGAGGAAGACGGATTTTTACAGAAGTATTGTGTTATTGGAGTCCATGAAAATTATCTACCTCAGAACGTATGGATGGATGTTGTAAACAATCCATTTATGGACATGATCACTTATGAGGATATCTTTATTCATGAGAAAAGAACCTTCAGGCAGGCAGTGTCTCACGCAATTCAATTTACTGATGATAATTATGCAGGTATTGAATTAGACCTTGACTCAATTGAGAATACGTTGTGCAGTGCACCTACACCCTGTGGTATGCAATCGATACATGCAAGGCAATATCTGAATCTTTGTGCAGCTCATGTTAATACGGCTTACCTCCATATATGCGAAGGAGCTTCGAAAACAACTAAGGGAGAAACAAATGAATTAACAGGAAAACTTATCAGTTACCTTATAAGTGATTTTATAAAAATGCATGAAGTACATCCTGTTGCATCAGGACAATAGCTGTTCATCAAGATTAATGATCTTTTCGAAAACTAATTCATATTCTTTGTTTAAAATTTCAAGCTTTTCCAACACCTGCTTGTAATCGCCTTCAGTTTTCTTAAAGATCTCAGCATTTGCGTAGGTACCTGGTTGAGCAAGTTGGAGTTCAAATTCCAGCTTACTTGTGTTTAATTCAGATACTTGTTTTTCTAACTGCTGAAATAGTTTTTGTTGTCTTTGCAATTCCTTCTTAATAAAATTCTTATTACTCTCAGTAATTTCCTTACCAGTAACTACCTCTTTTTGTATAGGGTGTAATTCAGGTTTAGTGACAGGTTCTGGTTCTTTTTGTTCCAGGCTTTTCAGCCTTGCTTCAGCATTAGCTTTCCATTCCACCCACTCTTCATAAGTACCTTTAAACTCCTTTATCTTTTTATCTACTATTTCCCAAATTTTATTGGCTGTCTTTGAAATAAAATACCGATCGTGGCTCACCAGGATATAACTGCCTTCATATCTCTGGAGTGATTGGATAAGGAGTTCATTTGAATGAATATCGAGGTGGTTGGTAGGTTCATCAAGTAACAGGAAGTTTGCTTTACTGATAATAGTTTTTGCAAGTGCTACTCTTGCCTTTTCTCCTCCACTAAGTACGCGAATTTTTTTATCTGCATCATCGCCACTGAATAGAAAGCAACCCAGGAGTGACCTTAATTCAAGTTCTGTTTTCTTTGAGCCGGCTTCTTTCATCTCATCCAGGATGGTATTGTTGATATTCAAAGCTTCCAATTGGTGTTGTGCGTAAAACGCATCTTCAACATTATACCCCCATTTCCGATCGCCATTAAACGGTTCTGTTCCAGCTATTATTCTAAGTAATGTGGACTTACCTTTTCCATTGGCTCCAATCAATGCTATCTTATCACCCCTTTCAATTTCTATAGAAGTATGATCTAATATTTCAATTTCCCTGAAGCTTTTAGAAATATCCTTTAACTCAACAAGGATTTTGCCGGGAGTTTTATCAATATCAAAGTTGATCCTCAGGTCTGGCCGTTCAAGCTGCACATCCTCAATACGATCCAATTTATCTAATCTTTTAATGGCGCTTTGGGCCTGCGCCGCTTTTGTTGCCTTGGCTCTGAATCGTTCTATAAAACGCTCTTGTTGCCGAATATATTCCTGTTGATTTTCAAAAGCTCTTTGCTGCAATTCTATTCTTTGTTGTTTTTCAATTTCATAGAACTCATAATTGCCATTATAAAAGTGTAATTCTTTCTGATAGAGCTCAACAATCTTTTTAACCATCCGGTTAAGAAAGTATTTATCATGGCTCACGATCACAACGGCACCTTTATAATGCTGAAGGTATTTCTCCAGCCATTCTATTGAAGGTAAATCAAGGTGGTTGGTAGGTTCATCCAGTAGTAGCAGGTCCGGTTGCTGCAAGATCATCTTAGCTAATAAAACACGCATCCTCCACCCACCGCTGAATTCCCGATAAGGTCTTCTCAAATCTGTATTACTAAACCCAAGACCCTGTAATACTTCTTCAGTTTTATGTTCAATCTCATAACCACCTGCCTCCTCAAACTCATGCAGTTTTAAACTGTAGTTGTGGAGTAATTCTTCTGTTTCGTTCTCTTCTAATTCTTTGGTTAGGCGATTCAATTCCTTTTCAACTCTTTTAGCTTTGTCGAAGGCATGAAGAGCCACCTCAAGTATAGATTCATTTGTATCAAAGCTTAAAAGGTCCTGGTGGAGATAACCTATCGTAGTGTCACGTCCTTTTTCTACGGTGCCTGCACTTGGACTATATTCTCCAACTAAAACCTTCAATAAAGTGGATTTTCCAGTTCCATTATAACCTATTAAGCCAATCCTTTCATAAGGTTGGATATGCCATGTCGCATCTCTTACAATGATACGGGCACCAAATTCAAAAGTAACGTCCTGTAAACCGGCTAACATAGTGAAGCCTGCAAAGATAGCAGTTGTGCAGTTCTATAAGGTGACCAATCATTGTCTCTGGCTACTAAATTGTGATTAAATAGTTAATGAAAATAAATCTTATAGTCTTAGCTTTTTATACAGCAATTTAGATGTACTTTTGCATCGTTATTGAGTTAGCGCATTAGTTAAGTGAACAATTATTCTGCTAAGTAATTTCTGCTGTTTTAGTTCGTCTACTTTGCTTTCTTGCCTCGTCTCAAGTTTAAAAATTTAAAAACAAAAGAAAGTATGAACATTTATGTTTCTAATTTAAGCTTCAACGTACAAGATGAAGACTTAAAGGATTTCTTCGCTGAGTATGGCGAAGTGGCTTCTGCCAAAGTTATTACCGATAAGTTCACTGGCAAAAGCCGTGGATTCGGATTTGTTGAAATGCCTGATACTGCATCTGCACAAAAAGCTATTGCTGAATTAGACAATGCTACTGTCGAAAATAGAACCATTCGTGTAATGGAAGCTAAGCCGAAAGAAGAAAAAGGCGGCAGCCGTAGCAATAACTTCCGCGGTAACAACGGCGGCAGTGGTGGTTTTAACAGGAGCAGATATTAATATATTTTGCCTTTTTGAGAGAACTAGGCCTCCCATACGGGAGGCTTTTTATTTTAGACCTACTACTGAAGTATAGTAGGCAGGGAGTATCGTACTTCTACGAACAAAATCAGGTGTGATTTACTAATAGCTTTTAGCGAGTTTACCTTTTTTCAGGTAATTACCATAATTGAAAAATTAAGCAGTTTTGCCATTGCATACGATGCTTATGACAATTACTTTTGTGAAAGAAGTTGATTGATAGCAAATATCAATCAGTCCAATGTCTGAAAAACCAAAATTCTAAATCCATTGAAAAACCAAAACAACCAAATCCTGAGAAACTGAAAATCCAATATCAGTCAACTTCTTTAGTTCTTATTTAATCCAAGTATCCATTGAACCCGTTTTTGATCCACCGACACTATGAAAGCGCAGGCGTCCTTATCAGATGAAAACCTAAAAACCGTCGCCTGAATTAATTGTCCTCCCGAAAGGGAGGATTTTTTTTGCTCAAAGTCTATTACCAGTATCCATAAAGAAGCTATCCTTCTTTTATTGACAACTAAAAAACAAATTATGAGGCAAAACATTGCTATCCTGGCAATGTCTCATAGCTCTTCCACTCTATTGGCACGCAATTGTGACGCTATTGCCACGCTATTACCACGGAATTAATTGCGTGCTAATTCCATGATAATAGCGTGATAATTCTGTGGTAATAGCGTGCTCCTGCTTTTGAATTTCCATAGAATTTCTTACAAGTATAAAGACAGGTAATGGAATCAAAATATTCGAAGAGATATATTCTTAAGATTGATGGGATGAGGGATACAGGCCATGTAGAAGATAAAAAAAGCGACTCTCGTCGCTCTTTGTGCCCCGGATCGGACTTGAACCGATACGGCCATTGCTGGCCACAGGATTTTAAGTCCTGCGTGTCTACCAATTCCACCACCAGGGCAATGATGAATAACAGTCTTTATTAGACTGAAAAAAAATCCCGCAATTTGCGGGAAGAGAGCGGAAGACCGGGCTCGAACCGGCCACCCCGACCTTGGCAAGGTCGTGCTCTACCAAATGAGCTACTTCCGCTTGATATACAGAGATTTAATTGGAATCTCTTTTCGTTATTAAAAGAACTTCAACGGGTTGCAAAAATAGTTGTTGAAAGTATTGCAACAAAAAAAATCCTCCGTTTTTATTTATTTATATTGAGGTGTATACTTTGTACTCTCTTGTATAACAATGTTTTGCGGTGAACTGTTCTCGTATCTTTTATTATAAAGCTTAAAACAGCTACCAAATGAGAAAGCAATCAGGCAAGCCACCGATAAATAGAATATAAAAGCAGATGAAGAAACCCAATTATGTGTAAAGTCCCTATCCTGTACTTTCTCTAATTCTTCCTGGTATTCTTGTTGGCGATAATCCATAGTTTCAATTTGTGGTGCAAAAATAACGTTTGGTCAAATATGGCAATAAATTTATGCTGTTGTATTTGCCTTTATCACAACAGGTGAAAGTTTAATTGTTTTATTACGCTTTAATCTGCCGGAAATACCTTTTTTTATTTACAAAATGTTGCCAGACTATATTTCCGTTATAAACTCCAGGTAACAAACTAAGCAGTTTAGTTTTCTTTGGCTTCCATTTTTTATTTCCGAAGACTATCCAATAGACAAATGCTGCATGTGCATTAAGTATAGCAATAAAATAACCGCCTTCACCTCCCAGCAAACCTTTCAGAGCAGAAACCTGGTCCAGGAATAAACGGAAAGGTATTTTCCACCACTTCTCTCTCCAACTCATATTCTTTGCCATCATTATCTGGTTATTTCTGAAATTCAATAATGTTTTCCTCGAATTGCCCCGGGGAAGGGTCCCACCACCAACATGGTACACAACAGAGTCTGTGCAACAAAATACTTTATAACCTGCTAAATGCATTCTCCAGCAAAGGTCAATTTCCTCCTGGTGGGCAAAGAAATATTCATCAAAACCTAATAACTCATGAAAGACATTCGATCTTATAACCATCGCTGCTCCTGTAGCCCAGAATACTTCTTCAGTATGATCATACTGTGCATGATCTTCTTCACAAATATCGAAGATTCGGCCGCGGGCGAATGGATACCCAAATTCATCTAACCAACCACCCCCGGCGCCTGCGTATTCGAAGAGATGAGGGTTTTTATAAGAAAGAATTTTTGGCTGGCATGCAGCATTCAGTGGATTACTCTCCAATAATTCTATTATTTTGTCCAACCAACCAGGAGTTACCTGTACATCTGAATTTAACAACACATAATAGTCCGCATCTACTTTTTTAAGAGCTTCATTATAACCTCCTGCAAATCCAAGATTTTTATGAAGTAGTATTAGTTCGACATTTGGATAGCTATGTTGAAGAAAATCAACAGAATCATCTGTCGAAGCATTATCTGCAACCACTAATCTCCAATTCTTGTAAGAAGTGGCAAAAACCGACGGTAGGAATTCCTCAAGGTAATGCTTACCATTCCAGTTTAGTATGACAATAGCGACAGATGGAAAAGACAATTGAAAGAATATTTGTTCAAAAATAAGAGAAGCGAATATATACTTATTATTTTCGGAACATGTTTCGTCCACTCATGAACTGGCGTATTCTTTTATCTGTTGTTGCTATTCTTATCGTCAGTGGTACAATATCATATTCTTCTTACCTGGCTCAGAAACTCGAACGGGAGGAAAGACAAAAAGTTGAATGGTGGGTCGAAGCAGGCCAGGAGGTTAATAGCCCGACAAACCAGAACATCAAATTAGCTTCTCTCGTACTATTTCAGAAGGATATTCCAATTATTTGGACAGACGAGAAAAATAAGATCATTGAATGGGTTAATCTCGATTCTTCTAAAGTGGAATCTCATTGGAATAAAAGGAATGATATTAAAGATCCAAATGAAAATGAATTCCTACTTTCAAAGCTGAGAGATTTCAAGTCTTCTCATCCGCCGATTGAATGGATTAATCCGGTTAATCCAAGTCAAAAGAACCTTTACTATTATGGTCAATCAAAGCTTCTCAAAGAAATAAAGTATTATCCATTAGTGCAGTTGCTGATTATTGGATTGTTTATTTTAATTACTATCCAGGCGCTGCGAACGAGTTTCCGTTCAACTCAAAACCAGGTTTGGGCGGGAATGGCAAAAGAAACTGCTCACCAGTTAGGTACTCCCGTTTCCTCCCTTGAAGGATGGGTAGAAATCCTCAAGGAAACACATAATAATGAACCCTTTGTTCCTGAAATAGAGAAAGATGTTAATCGATTACGCCTGGTGTCTGACCGTTTTGGTAAGATAGGGAGCAGTCCCCAATTAGAGCAAAAGAATATTGTTGAGCAGATAGTGAATATGGTAGATTACATTAAAAAAAGAGCAGGGGGGAAGATAACCTTTAATATCCATAAAGAAAAAGACTGTATAAAGGGAATGATATCCGCCCCTCTTTTCGATTGGGTAATTGAAAACTTACTAAAGAATGCTTTGGATGCTATGGAGGGGAAAGGTTCAATAACCATAGAGATAGCAGATCCTGAGAAAAACATTATTGTAGACGTAACTGATACAGGTAAAGGAATCAGCCGGCAAAATCTTGGAAAAGTTTTTAAACCTGGTTTTACTACAAAGAAGAGGGGCTGGGGGCTTGGGTTAAGCTTATCTAAAAGGATAATTGAGCAATATCATAAGGGGAGTTTGACAGTTAAACATTCCGAAGCAGGAAAAGGAACAACATTTAGAATAGTATTGAAAAAATAAAATAGATTTGCAACCCTCTTCTGAGTTTATGATAGGAGGAGATGAATGCGGCGGTGGCGAAACTGGTAGACGCACTACTTTGAGGTGGTAGCGCCCTAACGGGTGTGGGAGTTCGAATCTCCTCTGCCGCACAAGAAACCCCTTGATTTCAAGGGGTTTTATATTATCAAACCTTTTACTGTCTTACATATGTGTCTTCTTATTCATTTCCACATCCTGCATGAATGTACCAGTGTCATCATCTGAATAAAGACCATATGCATCTGTAAGTGTTCCTTTGCTTCCATCAGTTGTTTCGATGGCGTATAATATTGACATATCATCCGGGTTAGATACTCCTTCAAACCTGTAGAAGTTTGATACCTTAACGTCTTTAGCTTTATATTTCTTATTGGTGGTCAGATTCACCAGTTTATCTTTCTCAACTCTGAATTGGTCGGTATATCCTTCCTGTTCAAGTTGTTTGTGAACCTTTTCCTGCTCTGTCATATTAGTGACCTGGTCATTCGCAGCATTATAACCAGGTGTTCTCGAACTATTATTTTCTGGACTCATATAGTGGGTTTATGCTGCCAATAATGCATTTTTTATGCCTATAATACTCAGCTAAAAAACAAACACCCGGATCCCCGGGTGTTTAGAAAAAACTAAGCATAGGACTTTATCTCCTGCCTTTATTCTTAAAATAATCTTCGAGCTTAGATCGATCATTTCCAACTTCTTCAATGGCTTTCCTGATTTCGTCTGTTGAGACACCCATCTTTTCAGCCATATATCGAAGTTCATATTCTTCATTTCCTGCCACCCTTGATCTATCCTGACTACTTCGTAGATCTTTATTATCTGCCATAATATTGCTTTTATAAAAAAAACGAAATTATTGTGCCATGTCTTAAACCGCCCGCCGTAAACTCATCAGCTCCGTTAATTCTAGTTTTTGATGTTTTCTAATACATTCAGTCACATCTTTAATATGATCAATGAGTATAACAATTAACGATTTATTCTTCCGGTTAATAATAGCATTTTCAGCGGCTTCACATTCTGACCAATAATAGGTTATCGGTTTATTTCCATCTACTTTTTTTACACCTGTGGTCAATAATCGATCAAGTTCTTCCGGTGTTCGTCCTCTCAGGTCGTCATCATGCCTGATGATGATTTCATCAAAAATTTTCGCTGCTTCTTCACCTAGTGCAATAATATCTTCATCTCTCCTGTCTCCGACACCAGTTATTATACCCACCTTGGTTTCTGCATCAAATGTTTTGATGAATTTACCCAGTGCCCTCACACCATGCGGGTTGTGGGCATAGTCAAGCATTACAGTGAAATCATTGAACTCATAGATGTTAATTCTACCTGGGGTAGTTTCATTAGAGGGAACAAATGTCCTGATCGCTTCCCTGATAGTGGTTAACTTAATCTTACAAGTGTAAGCTGCTAAACAAGCTGCAATGCAGTTTGCTATATTAAATTCCGCCCTGCCATTGAAAGTCATTGGGACATTACTAACTTCTTCCACAGGTATGAAGTGGTTGCCTATTCTGATCAGTATATAGCCATTTTCTAAGATAGCTGCTAATCCGCCCGCCGCACAATGTTCTTCTATTCTGGGATTGTCAGCAAACAACGAGAATAAAGCAATTTTCCCCTTTACATTATCTTTCATAGCATACACGAGGTCATCATCAGCATTTAGAACTGCATAACCGGACGGCATCACACTTTCTGCAACAACTGACTTTACTCTTGCTAATTTTTCTAAGGTGTCAATACCACCTAATCCAAGATGATCTTCGGCAACATTGGTTATAATTGCACAATCACATTGATCATAACCCAGGCCTGATCTTAATATTCCTCCCCTTGCCGTTTCAAGTACTGCAAATTCAATAGAACCTTCTTTTAAAATAAATCTGGCCGACTGAGGTCCGGAGCAATCGCCGTTTACCACTAGTTCATTATCAATGTAAATTCCATCGGTGGTTGTATAGCCTGTAATTAATCCTGTTTGCCTGGCAATATGTGCCATTAACCTGGTAGTAGTTGTTTTACCATTAGTACCAGTAATAGCAACTATTGGTATTCGTCCATTATCCTTATTATACAGCATATCGATAACCGGTTTGGCGACATTCCTGGGTGATCCATGTGTTGGTTCAATATGCATTCTAAATCCTGGTGCAGCATTTACTTCCAGTATGGCACCTCCATTTTCCCGGATAGGTGTGCTAATGTCCTGCGCCACCACATCAATACCACAAACGTCTAAACCAATAATTCGTGAGATTCTTTCAAAGAGAGAAATATTTGAGGGATGTATAAAATCAGTTACATCAGTTGCTGTTCCTCCTGTACTTATGTTGGCAGTAGGTTTCAGGTGAATTTCCTCGCCCGCAGCAAGCACTGTCGAAAGGGTTAACCCTTGTTTGGCCAACATTTCCATAGTTACATGATCAATATCAATTGAGGTAAGTATGTTTTCATGGCCGGAGCCTCGCCTTGGATCTTTGTTCACAATGTCAATTAAATCACGGATCGTATGTACTCCGTCACCTATAACTGAGGCAGGAGTCCTTAAGGCTGCTGCAACAAACTTGTGGTTTATAACTAATATTCTGAAATCACTTCCTTGAATGAACTTTTCTACTATAACCTTTTTCGAATATTCTTTTGCCCTTTCAAAAGCGAGGACTGCTACTTCCCAGTTATTTACATCGATTGTTGCTCCTTTTCCATGATTTCCATCCAGAGGTTTAATTACAAGAGGAAATCCTACCTGCTCCACTACTTCTTTCAGGTTTTCAACACAGGTAATCACCTCTCCGAAAGGAACAGGGATATGAGCTTCTGTTAATAATTTTTTGGTGAAGTCTTTATCTCCGGCGATATCCACGGCAATCATACTGGTGTTGCTGGTAATAGTCGCCTCTAATCTTTTTTGTTTTGCTCCATATCCCAACTGTATAAAAAGCCCGTCATCCAGTCGCATTACAGGAATATTCCTGTTCCGTGCTTCTTCAACAATAGCTGTTGTACTTGGTCCAAGTTTTTCCTCGAACCACATATCACGGATTTGTTTAACTATTGCAGGGATATCAATTTCTTCACCCCTGATCAATGCTTCTGCTATTTTTACAGCAGATTTAGCTGTAAATCTTCCTTCGGTTTCCTCCCCAAATTCAAAAACTACATGGTACACACCTATTTTGCCTGTACCTCTTGTTCTCCCAAAACCAACTTTGATTCCCGCCATGGATTGAATCTCCAGGGCAATATGTTCGATAACATGACCCATCCAGGTTCCTTCCTTAATTCTTTCAAAAAAACCTCCGGGGTAACCTTTACTACATTCATGTTCGTAGAGAGAAGGCAACAATTGTTGAATCCGTTCACTAAAACCGGGAATTTTATCTGTGGGTTCATCTTCTAAATTTTCCAGGTCGAGAGTAAGTTGGATGAGCTTCTGCCGTTTAATTGACCAATAATTGGGTCCGTTCAGCACGCGTGTATCCAAAACTTTCATGCAATCGCGGTTTGATCCAGCGATATATCTTAAAAATTTTATACCAAATATTAAACGGCCAATTTAATGGTTTTCCGGGTGGCTTTCTTTTTGTGTTTTTGGTCGCATGCCACATCCAAAAGGTTACTTAATAGCAGTGGGAGGTGCCGAAGATAAGGGTTCTGAAGAGGAGAGGGAGAAGCAGAATAGCCTTGATTTTTTTAGAGAAGGTATCCTCAAGCAAATTGTTGAACTATCAGGTCGCAAAGCTGCCCCGAGGATAGAAGTTATTACGGCAGCATCAAGTATTCCGGAAGAAGTCGCTCAGATTTATAAACGTTCATTCCGCAAGTTGGGATGTGTAGAAATCGGGCACTTAAAAATTCCAAACCGCGAAGCAGCGGATAATAAAAAGAACTTGGAAAGATTGCATAAGTGCAACTGTATCCTTTTCTCCGGGGGCGATCAGCTACGCCTGTGCAGCATATTGGGAGGTACGGAGTTTCTCGATATCATGAGGGAAAGATACCAGCATGAACACTTCATAATAGCCGGTACAAGCGCCGGTGCTGCCGCAATGAGTAATACCATGATTTGTGGGGGACAGGAGTCGGAAGCCTACATTAAAGGACGTGTGGAACTGGGTATAGGTTTAGGTTTCCTCCAGGAGGTAATTATTGATACTCACTTTGATGCAAGAGGCAGGTTTGGACGTTTAGTCCAGGCAATAGCTGCCCAACCCGGGGCTGTTGGTATTGGGCTGGATGAAGATACCGGCATAATTGTGGAGAAAGGATGCCGCTTAAAGGCTATTGGTTCCAGCAGTGTGGTTATTGTGGATGGCTCAAACATTAGTCATAATAATATTGCGGACATTAAAACCGGAATGCCTATTTCTGTTGCGGGTCTACAAGTAACGATAATGACCCATTCAGATGTTTATGATATAGATGCCCGGGAATTTACTGGCATTAAATTTTCCGCACACGAATGAATTCAATATAATTCAATTATGGGATTAAAAGTAATGGTGCAGTACAAGAATGAATCTTTGATTTATGATGTTGTGATGCAGGAAGATAACGTCTACCAATTAAAGATGGACAGTAGCTTTAAACGTGATCCGGATTACTATATACCTGAAAAAATCATCATCCGTAAGAAGGGTATGATTTGGATTAGCGACAATGAAAATTGCCCCGAATTGGTACATGCTTTAAAGTTGGAAATCTCTAATCATAGTAAGGCAGTAAATAACATGGATGTAAGACCATGAATAAAATAGCAATAGCAGTTCATGGAGGAGCAGGACCTGATTCTGATTTTATTCATAAGAACAAGGTCGGATATAAGAAGGGAATAGAAGATGCCATTAATGCAGGATACCAGGTGCTGGAAAATGGAGGGACTTCAATTGATGCTGTGGAAGCGGCGGTAAAGAGGTTGGAAGATAATCCCTTGTTTAATGCGGGAAAAGGGGCTGCACTCAATTCCAAAGCTGAAGTTGAGATGTGTGCTTCAATAATGCGGGGGGAAGACCTAAATAGCGGTGCTGTGGCTATAGTTAAAAACGTGAAGAACCCGGTGAGTCTTGCCAGGGCAGTAATGGAAAAAACCCGTCATATTTACCTGGGAAACCAGGGTGCGCTTGATTTTGCTAAAGAAATAGATCTTCCATTGGAAACAGATGCTTATTTTATTACTGACCACCAATATGAAGTATATGCCGAGGCGACTAAAAAGGATAGTGGAGCACCCCAGAAAGTTGCACCAGAACAAATTAATGAAAGTATGCATGGAACAGTAGGTGCAGTCGCCTTAGATCAATATGGAAACATAGCAGCGGCAACTTCCACCGGTGGGACAGAGAATGCCAAAGAAGGGCGGATAGGAGACAGTTCAATGATTGGTATCGGTTCTTATGCAAATAATGATACATGTGCCGTTTCCTCAACAGGAGATGGAGAAGTGCTGATTAAGCATGTTTCAGGTTTTCACATTTCCGCTCTTATGGAATATAAAGGTTTTAGTTTGAATGAAGCTGCCTGGTATTTTATTCATGAAAAATGCAAAGATGTTAGCGGCGATATGGGCATAATAGCAGTTGATAATAAGGGGAATATTGCAATAGAGTTTAATTCAGAAAGGATGCACCGGGGTTCAAAAACAAGCGATTCAAGTTTAAAAGTCGCCATCTATCGTTAGTTGGTTTTACTTCGACCTTTTATTAAGTAGTAACTTTTATCGACACTTCATGATGTATAGGTTGTGTTATCATTGACTTTGTATGGAGTTTGCATGGAGTATGCAGGGACTAAAGCCGTTCAAACTCCATGCAAACCCTTATGTAAGTCCCATGTAACTTTATAGTAGACCTACGAATACTTTATTAAGGAATTCTTTTCAGAAGGAATACATGTATTCTATTTTACCTGTAAGTTGTTTTTGCTTGTTATAAATGGCTTCTTTGGTCTTTAATCCTTTGTCATTAAACTGGAATCGCCAGATGATGTACTCAGAGCTATTTGCAGGTACCGTAATTCTTTGAATTACTTTATTTGCCGGAGAGTATTCGAACATGTATTCAGGCATTAACCTTCTTGCTTTCGGATTATAACGTACGATATCAGTTAGCCTATTCTCGCTATCATAATAATATAATACTGCTACCGATTTGCTACCATGATGTGTCTCCTGTTCTTCAATGACATTGCCATTTTCATCTAATTTGAAATCAACATAAGTGGTGTCGATCCTATTCTTAATCCTAACCATTCGGGCCACCCTGCCATCTTTATATTGCCACAGGTGTACTTCACTCTCCAGACCTTTTTTGGATGAATCTATTGAAGTGATCAAAAGCGAAGAAAGTAAACCATCCGGTGTATAATCATAAACCATTTTATTGACAACGATATTGCTGCTATCAATTGTCATTATTAATCTTCCCTGGGCATCAATAAAAGAGTTCAAAACAGATTGTTCACTGCTTTCTGATTTTGATGTAGTTCGTAATGCCTGCTGCGAAGGCAGATAATCCTGCTGTATTAATAAGTTCTCAAGCCGGTTGTTATTGCCATCATAACTATTTACTACAACATGCCTGACCTTATTATTCTTGTAGCTGGTAATGAGATCAGAAGCGTCTTTTGTACCAATTATATCTTTATAATAGTATTGTGCAGAAGAGAATAAAGACGTGAACAGAACAACAGTCAATAGGATTAATTTCATGGGATTCAGGTTCAGACACCGTCCTGACATTAGCTGGTATCTTCTTATCTCAAAAATAACTATTGAAGTTTGTTAGATTGTCTTAACCTTCTATAAACTGCTTTATTTGTGATTATTTTTAGGAAATTTTTTAAGTGTCTCATCAACCAGAACGTAAACAAAAGAACTGCTTAAACTGTGGGACCATAGTAAATGGAAGGTATTGCCATATCTGTGGGCAGGAAAACATACTTCCCAAGCAGAATTTCTGGACTCTTACTAAGCACTTTGTATTTGATGTTTTCCACTTTGACGGTAAATTTTTTGATACACTGAAACCTTTATTCAGTGCTCCGGGGCGGCTTTCAAAAGATTATATCTTAGGAAAGCGGGCCAGGTATTTAGATCCGATCCGGATGTATTTATTTACATCCGCCATATTTTTCCTCATATTTTATAACATAGGGCCAAGGGATACTTTTAATGCTGAAGATCAATACGTAAGTAAAGCTGAAAGACTAGAACTGGCATCAAGGTTATTAAAGGATTCTGTTGATCCTTCTACCTTATCTAAACTGTCCTTTCTTTTAGATACTTCTGTAAACCTGAAACTAGTAAACACGGTTCCTAATACTAAAGACACGGGTGTAATCAGGATAGAAGGCAGGACTTATGTATTAAAATCAGGTGATTTCATTCAAACAGATTCTGCTCTTAAAAGCAATTGGTTAATCCAAAAAATAGCAATAAAACTAAATAATAAAATAAAGGAAAATGATAACAACATAAGGAGAGTTTCAGAAGATTTTGGAAGAGAATTTATTCACAAGCTTCCCTATTTACTGTTTATCTCTCTCCCCTTGTTTGCCTTAGTACTAAAGTTATTGTATGCCAGTAAAAAAGGGTTTTATTATAGTGACCATGCTGTGTTTACGCTGCACCATTACATTTTGAGTTTTCTTTTGTTGCTGTTAGCTATAATTTTTTTGTTTTTGAAAGAAAGGGCCGGTTGGGCCGTATTCGACTGGCTTGTTTTCCTTGTTTTTGTTGTATGGCCTTTGTACCTGTATTTAGCAATGAAAAGATTTTATCAACAGGGATGGCTTAAGACATTCTTTAAGTTTATATTGTTAAATCTATTTGGTATAAGCACAGTAATCTTTCTATTTGTTGCTTATATACTTTTTATTTTAATTATTTAATTATGAGCGCGGCGTCTGATGCATTTGCTAGATTAGTAGAGATAATGGATGAACTAAGAGAAAAATGTCCTTGGGATAAAAAACAAACCATTCACTCTTTACGGCAAATGACACTAGAAGAAACCTATGAATTGGCAGATGCAATTACCGATAATGATTGGAAGTCAATAAAAGAAGAGTTAGGTGATTTGTTACTTCACATTGTTTTCTATTCAAAAATTGGAGTTGAACAAAATCAATTTACTCTGGAGGAGGTAATTAATGGAATTTCAGATAAGCTTGTATTCCGTCATCCTCACATCTATAGCGATGTGAAAGTAAACGATGATGAAGATGTAAAGAAGAACTGGGAAAAGCTTAAAATAAAGGAAGGAAAAGCGTCAGTTCTCTCTGGTGTTCCCAGGACGTTACCAGCACTGGTTAAAGCGATGCGTTTGCAGGAAAAGGCTAAACAAGTTGGTTTTGAGTGGGAGAACAAAGAACAGGTTTGGGAAAAGGTAAAAGAAGAAGAAGGCGAACTCCAGGAAGCTATAATAGAAGGAGAAGTTTACAAGATAGAAGAGGAGTTTGGCGATCTGATGTTTTCACTGGTCAACTTTGCACGATTTTTGAACATTGACGCAGAGAACGCTTTAGAAATCACCAACAAAAAGTTCATTAAGAGATTTACAAAAATGGAAGAACAGGCTCTCTCAAAAGGCAAGGATCTCCATTTAATGACCTTAAGTGAAATGGACGCCATTTGGAATCAAATCAAACGTAACAGGGATTGAAGCTTTTCAGAACACATACACATCTGAATAAACGCAGCATTCTGTTATTTGCTGCAGTATTATTCTTTTTGTCACTAGTTACTTCTTATTATTTCCAGGTTAAACCCTCGATTAATCATCAACAGAAGATATTGCAGCAATATATTGTTGAGAAGCAAGTAGACGCTGAGAGACTCGTTGCTGATACTACTTTAATGAGGAAGCTTTTCCTGCAACAAGAATCATTAGAGGAGTTTAATAGGGTTTCGAATAAAGATTACGGCCTGTTTTTATTTGCTGAAACCATCTCTGATAACCAGGACATGGTTTTCTGGAATAACCAGAAGATCGTTCCTCCGACAGCCGACTTCAATTTAAGTGACGGAGCCTACTTTCAGCACCTCCCCAATGGTTATTATGTTTTGTTGAAGAAAAGGCTTCATTTTTCCGGTATGACAAATAACGTTATGAGCTACGTGCTTATACCCGTTATGAATCAATACTACCTGGAAACCGATTATCTTATTACACAGTTTGTTCATGATAAAGAAGCAATAAATAAAATTGCTATTTCTGATAAACCAACAAAATTTCCTTTGTATTCCTCAGATGGCAAGCCCTTATTTTTTATAAAACAGGTTGCACATAGTAGAATTTACACCCTTGATACAGCTAGTGTTGTACTACGACTTGTGGCTCTTCTTTTACTCTTCATCTTTATTCATTTAACTGCCGAATCAATTGTAAGACGCAGGGGCATTTTAAGAGGAGTTCTATTTCTTACTTTAGTACTGGTAGCATCAAGGATAATAATTTATTCCTATCCTTCTCTTTTTTCATTACGCCAATTTTCTCTTTTTGACCCTACTATTTATGCATCCAGCTGGCTAAATAGATCAGTAGGAGATCTTCTAATAAATTCTATACTTCTTTGCTGGCTTGTCATATTCGTTTCTAATAGTATTACAACGAGGAAGACTTTACCACCCATCCCTCCAAAGTATAGATATGGTGCTGGTGTTGCTGCTATATTCTTATTGAATATTAGCACTTTTGAACTCGCAAATATTATTCATGGATTAGTCTCTGATTCTAAAATATCTTTCCACGTAACAGATTTTTTCAGCCTAAGTATCTATACAATCTTTGGCTTTATAGTCCTTGCTATTTTATCTCTTACTTATTATTATTTCACAAGGTTACTATTCAGGTTTGTATTGCAGATTTTTCAGCAACCTATAATTATATATTTCATTATAGCCCTGATTGGCTTATTCTATCTCAGTTTTAGGTCTGGTCATTCCATTGTATTGTTTCATCTGCCGGTACTGATTTGGTTAATATTATATACTTTATTGGTGAGCCAGGAACGATTTGTCATAAATCGTTTTAGTATTACTGTAGCTGGTATATTGTTTTGGATATTTGTTTTTTCAGCTTCTTTAGCAGTACTTATCCTTGAAGGTAACAGGGAAAATGAGTCGAGAACACGCCGGGCAATTGCACAGAAGTATGACCAAATTACTGATCCATCAGGAGAAAAGACTCTCAGTATTGCGATGGCATACATTGATAATCGTTTTCTGGCAAATAACTTCCATAGATTCCAGGATGAGAAAGAAAGTAATTACATCAGGGATAGTATAGCTAGTGAAAACTTCAAAGGCTATATTAATAGGTACCAAACAGGCATGTACCTATTTGATTCAGCTAATCGGCCCATTAATAACACTGATCCGCGTTCTTATGCAGAACTTAATACCATTTTTACTGTACAAAGTAAGCCTACGCTTATCCGTGATCTTTACTATCATGAAACTTCTTTTGACAGGTTTGCTTATATTACGAAGAGAACCATAAGGGATTCTACAGGTGTTATTGGAACATTCTTCCTTGTTTCTACACCAAAGGAATATGGTACGACTGATGCTTTATATCCAGTTCTTTTCAGGCAAGTCAATCAAAATGATGTAGAGAATTCTCCGGTTTATTCCTATGCTATATATAAGAACAACTTACTTATCACATCATCGGCAAAGTATCCATTCCAGATAACACTCACTAATGACCAATTCCCAAAAGATGAATACGAAAATCGGACTAATGGTAATTACGATGAATTATGGTACCGTGCTAATAACAAAAAGGTGATTGTAATTGCTAAGCAACGTGATTCGACAATAGAGAGCATTACACTGTTCTCTTATTTATTTTGCTCCTTTCTTTTTATGGTCGGTATACTTCAACTCTTTTCTTTCCTTTTGCAGGCCGCAAGGGATATAAAAGCATTGAACATATTTTCAGGTCTAAGTATAAGAACACAAATACACGGAACAGTAATCTTCATAAGTATTCTGTCATTCTTCATTATTGGTGCTGCTACTATATCTTTTTTTATTGTTCGTTATAAGCGCAATAATATAGATAAGCTAAGTAAAACTGCTGGTATAACAGTGAAGGAAATAGAAAAGCAGGGTACAGCTACGAACATATTTAATAATCAATTTGATTATGAAGATTCTACAACTATAACAGTTCTGAAAAACCTGGTAAAGGATATTGCCGACATTCATAATGTTGATGTTAACCTGTATGATTTACAAGGTAACCTACAGGTTTCTTCTGATGAAGAAGTTTATCAACGAGGTATTTTAAGTAGCAAGATGCACCCTATGGCATTTTATCATTTGAGTAATATGCGGGAAGTACAAAGGGTGCAGGATGAAAATATGAGTAGCCTGGAGTACCTGAGTATTTATACAGTTATCCGGGATTATAAGGGAACTGTTTATGCTTATTTAAACATTCCCTATTTCTCCTCACAGCTGGATTTGAGACAAGAGATCTCAAATTTCCTTGTTACCATCATTAATTTGAATGCTTTTATTTTCCTGATAGCCGGGGTAATTGCTTTATTTATCACAAATAAGATTACACAATCGTTTTCAGTTATTGGGAGTAAAATGAAAGATATCACCCTTGGTAAAACAAATGAACCTATTGTATGGAACAAGAATGATGAAATAGGTGAATTGGTTAAACAATATAATAAAATGGTTTATCAATTAGAGGAAAGTGCGGAAGCTCTCGCGAAGAGTGAACGGGAAGGAGCCTGGAGGGAAATGGCAAGGCAGGTGGCACATGAAATAAAGAATCCGCTAACTCCCATGAAACTGAGTATACAGTATCTTCAAAAGGCAGTAAACAATAACCAGGGTAATGTTAAAGAACTTACTGGAAGTGTGGCTAATACTTTAATAGAACAAATAGACCATTTGTCAAAAATAGCCGCAGATTTCTCCCAGTTTGCTAATATTGGCAACAAGAAAATAGAACTACTGGACCTTCACCAGGTAATTAATTCATTGGTCGAATTATATAATTCAAATCCAAAAGTTCATATAGACTGGGAGAAAGTAGATGGTAGTATAGTAATGAAGACAGATAAAACACATATGAATCGTCTTTTTACTAACCTAATCGCCAATGCTGTTGATGCATGCTCAAGAAAAGCCTATTGCGACATAAACATTGCAGAGGAAAGAAGAGATGGGTCTGTTATCATTTCAGTCCAGGATAATGGAGAAGGAATTCCGTCTGAAAAGCGAACCAAGATTTTTACTCCAAACTTTACTACAAAAACATCAGGTACTGGCTTAGGTCTTGCAATGTGTAAGAGTATTGTTGAACAGGCAGGGGGCAGAATCTGGTTTGAAACACAAGAGAATATCGGCACAACCTTTTATGTAAAATTTCCTACCCTTAGCTAATTCTCTTACTTTGCCGATTACTTACCAAAAAGCTTTCAAATTCTTTGAGACTCTTGCTGCTTAGGTTTTTTGATGATGGAAGCGCACCTTTTTGTGCCACAAGTACACCATATTTCACCAACTCAAATTCTTCAATGGTATGTGCATCAGGATCAATAGAAAGCATTACCTCGTTTTCAAGTGCATAGTCTATCCAGCGCCAATCCATATCTAACCGATTAGGATTCGCGTTTATCTCTATAACCACATTGTTTTTCGCACACGCTTCTATTATCCTTTTATGATCAACAGGGTATCCATTTCTCTTCAGCAACAACCGTCCGGTCATATGTCCAAGTATAGTGGTGTACGGATTAGATATGGCACCGAGTAATCTTTTCATTGCCTTTTCTTCGTTCATCTGGAGGTTACTGTGGATTGAAGTAATGACAAGGTCGAAAGAGGATAGCACTTTATCATCATAATCAAGGGAGCCGTCTGATAAAATGTCACACTCTATACTCTTAAAGATTTTAAATGGTTTCAGCTTTCGGTTTAGTTCATCAATGTATGTATGTTGTTCGATAATTCTTTCTTCTGATAATCCACCGGCATAGTACGCAGCTTTTGAGTGATCAGAAATGACCAGGTATTCAAATCCTAGATCTATTAATGCTTTTGCCATTTGTTCAATAGTATGACCTCCATCACTCCAGTTGCTATGTGAGTGAATCAACCCTTTGATATCACTTACTTCAACAATATCAGTGAAATCTCGTTTCCGTGCTATCTCTATAATGTCCGTTTTCTCACGAAGAAAAGGAGGGATATAGTTTAAATGATTCGTTGTGAAAACGCTTTCTTCAGATTTAATGTTCGCGACATTCTCAAGTTTACTCCATTCGTTAATGAAATCTTCACTACCAGTAGTTGTAAATAAAACAGTAAAGAAATCTTTCTCACCGGTAAGATGAAATAGAACTTCCAATGTGTGACCTATATTGACAATCAACAAATCAGCACTTTCAGATATTAGTTCAGTTTCCTCATTTAGTATAAACTTCTTTAAAGGTTCGGAAGGTATTGTTGTAACCCATTCAAGTTTACTTATCACTTCTAGCTGTCTCCTGTATTCACCAGTAATCTGAATTTTATACTTCGGAAATTTATGTTGAAGCTTTTGCTGAAAGCTTTCGGCGAAACTTTCCACTTGCCTGTATTTATATCTTCCTGTATTTCCTTCTTTAAATTGAATGGCAGACAGGATCTTCTGTTCAGTTTTTTCGCCAAATCCTTTGGTGGATGAAAGCCTGTTTTCTTCGCATGCCTTCCTTAATTCTTCAATAGTGTCGATGTGTAACTCTTTCCATAAAACATGAATTTTCTTCGGTCCTATGCCTTTAATATTCAACATCTCCAAAACACCCTGAGGCGTTTTCGTTAGTAACTCCTGTAATTGGGTTAACTCGCCGGATTCAATGATCTCCAAAATCTTCTTGCCTACACTTTCACCAATGCCCTTCACTTTAAACAATTGATTCACCGGCATTTCTGCAACTTCTTCCTGTAGCTTTTCTAGAGTAAAAGCTGCGACAGAGTAAGACTTTGCTTTAAAGGAATTCTCGCCATGTATTTCCATTAATTTGGAAAGTAATGAGAGTTGATTCGCTATGAAGTAATTGTCAATCATAATGTGAGAAGATAAGTAGTCGTTGTATTTGATGCAATTTACAAAAGAGGAGAGGAGCTTACTGTTTTATTAGCTAAGATCTTTTGCATTAAATTTCTTTCGATTTTCATAGCTTAATCATATTAAAGGTGACTGCTCATTACAGAAATAAAAAAAGTCCCGGAGGAACCGGGACTTGTATAACTTTTTAGTTATTACCTTACTTCTTAGAAGATGACTTCTTAGCTGCAGCCTTTGGAGCTGACTTTTTTGCTGCTGCTTTAGGAGCTGCTTTTTTTGCTGCTGCTTTAGGAGCTGCTTTTTTAGCTGCTGCTTTTTTTGGAGCTGCTTTCTTAGCTGCTGCTTTAGGAGCTGCTTTTTTAGCTGCTGCTTTTTTTGCTGTTGCCATGTTTTTGAATTTAATGGTTAGTAAAAAATAGAATTTAACGACAGTAAAATTATAAACAATTTTTTAACTGCCAAATTTTTTACCCACCATTATATTAAAACTAAGCAGATGCTTCAACAGCATTTACAGAAACGAAGGTTCTATTTTGTCTTCCTTTCTTGTATTCAACTACACCATCGGATAAAGCAAACAGGGTATAGTCTTTTCCAACGCCTACATTTTTACCTGGGTGATAAACTGTACCACGCTGACGAACAATGATGTTACCGGCAACTGCAGGTTGACCGCCAAATATCTTTACACCCAAACGTTTGCTGTTTGAGTCGCGGCCATTCTTTACACTACCTTCACCTTTTTTATGTGCCATGATTTATTAGAATTTCAATTCAATATTTAATAACAATTGCAATCACGAAATTTCGTTAATACGGATTTTAGTGTATTGGGTACGGTGACCTTTTTTCTTACGAAAACCTTTTCTGCGCTTTTGCTTATAAGCAATCACTTTATCACCTTGTACATGGTCAATAATTTCTGCCTGCACTTTCATACCGGAATTACTGAACGTGAGATTACCGTTAGCATCCGCTAAAATGATATCAGAAAACTCGATCTTTTCGCCGGCATTTCCACCAACTTTGGGAACATACAAGGTCTGGTCTTTTTCTACCTTAAACTGCTTTCCGGCTATTTTTACTACTGCGAACATAAAGGTTGTAGAATTTTAGTCCCGATTTTTTCGGGAGGCAAAGGTAAGGATTCTACTTTAAGTGACAAACGGTGGGCGGCTATTATTTTCAATCGTCCTTAACAACTTTAACAAACCTCCGTAATGCCTTTCCAGGGCTATGATAGTTGTTATCCGGAGGCATCTGTCTCCTGCAGCTTTTACCTTAACGAGGGTTTTGAAATGCCTTCACCTTATTATGTATATTCGTGCCTTTAGCTTGCCATGAAGATTAAATCGTTCTTAGCAAAGCCTTTTGCTTCAATTGTCTATTCAAAGATCCGGAAAGGAATGGTAACCGCTGTGCAGGACCAGGATCTAATCCTTAAAGAACTCTTAAAGACAGGCAAATTAACTGAATTTGGTAAGGACCACCACCTGGAAGCTATTAACTCTCATGATGAATTTACCGGTGCTGTCCCAATCCGGGAATATGAAGCATTTAAACCTTACATAGACAAGATCAAGGAGGGGAAGCACAATATATTATGGAAAGGTAAACCCATTTATTTTGCTAAGACATCCGGCACCACCAGTGGTATCAAATACATTCCAATTACAAAGGAGTCCATACCTAACCACATAAATACGGCAAGAAATGCCCTTTTATGCTATATGGCTGAAACGGGAAATACGGCTTTTGCTGATGGTAAACTGATCTTTTTATCCGGTTCTCCTGAACTGGAAAGAATAGCTGATATACCTACAGGTCGGCTTAGTGGGATAGTAAACCATCATATTCCTTCTTATTTACGGGCTAACCAACTTCCCAGTTATGAAACTAATTGTATTGAAGATTGGGAGACAAAGCTGGCCAATATAGTAGAGGAGACCCTTAATCAAAATATGACACTTATAAGTGGTATTCCTCCATGGGTACAGATGTATTTTGACCGCCTGATAGAAAAAACAGGTAAAAAGATCAAAGAACTTTTTCCGCAGTTTTCGGTGCTGGTTCATGGGGGAGTTAATTTTCAGCCTTACCGGGCAAAATTGTTTGAAAGTATTGGTGGTCATGTCGATACTATTGAAACATTCCCCGCGTCGGAAGGTTTTTTTGCTTTCCAGGACACTGTTAAAGAAGAGGGTTTATTACTGAATACAAACAGCGGAATCTTTTTCGAGTTCGTGCCCGCCAACGAGATCTTTAATGAAAAGCCTACACGTCTGACACTCAAAGATGTAAAGGAAGGCGAGAATTATGCGCTCATTATCAGCAATAATGCAGGTCTTTGGAGTTATAGTATTGGGGATACTATAAAGTTCGTTAGTATTAATCCGTATCGGGTTGTGGTTACCGGGAGGACAAAACATTTTATATCAGCTTTTGGTGAACATGTGATTGCTGAAGAAGTAGAAAATAGTTTACTCAAAGCGGCAAAGGAAGAAAATATCCGGATAATTGAATTTACAGTGGCCCCCGTTATTGAACAAGGTGAGGGTAAGAGTTACCATGAATGGTTGATTGAATTTGAGAATGAACCCGAGGATTTAAATGCATTTGCCGAAAAAGTAGACCACAACCTTCGCCAGAAAAACATTTATTATGATGACCTCATAAGTGGAAACATTTTACAACCTTTGAAGATCTCAGTTGTGAGCAGGAATGGATTCATTAATTATATGAAATCTGTAGGAAAATTAGGAGGTCAGAATAAAGTTCCCCGCCTGAGTAATGACAGGAGAATTGCTGAGGAACTGGCAAAATGGACGAAACAAGATCTAATAAGTAAATACTAATGAAACACAGGTCAATCCATTCCTATAAAATACCTTTTCTAACATGAGTAACATGGCTACAGCAAAACGGGTTGCCATTTTCGGTTCTACAGGATCCATTGGAACTCAAACCCTGGAAGTAATCAATGACCACCCTGATCAATTTTCAGTTGAAGTTCTCACATGCAATGGCAATTATGACCTCTTAATCAAGCAGGCGCTTATTTTTCAACCGAATATAGTTGTTGTAGGTAATGAAGAGAAATACCTGAAAGTAAAAGAAGCATTGGCAAACACTGATATTAAAGTGTTTGCAGGGGAAAAAGCCCTGGAAGAGGTAGCAAGCATGGATGTTTATGACCTGATGGTTGCTGCCATAGTCGGGTATGCGGGTCTAAAGCCAACTTTAAATGCCATTGATTCCGGGAAAGCCATTGCTCTTGCTAATAAAGAAACCTTAGTGGTAGCAGGGGATATTATAATGGAGAAGGCTGTTGAAAAGAGAGTACCGGTAATTCCAGTTGATTCCGAGCACTCTGCTATCTTTCAATGTCTAATAGGTGAGACAAGGAATCCTATTGAGAAAGTCATCCTGACCGCATCCGGAGGTCCCTTCTTCGGAAAGAAACCCAATTTTCTTTTAAATGTCAGGAGAGAACATGCGTTACAACATCCCAACTGGAATATGGGAGCTAAGATCAGCATTGATTCTGCCAGTTTAATGAATAAAGGACTGGAGATGATTGAAGCCAAATGGCTGTTTAACCTGCGTCCCGATCAAATCGAAGTGTTAATCCACCAGCAGAGTATTATTCACTCGATGGTGCAATTTGAAGATGGAAGTGTAAAAGCCCAATGTGCCCTGCCTGACATGCGCCTACCTATACAATACGCGCTGGCATTTCCACATAGAATAAAGAACTCTTACCCACGCGTTGATTTCAAAAAGATCCGGAGCCTTTCTTTTGAAGAACCCGATATAAGAACGTTTCGGAACCTTGGTTTAGCTATGGAGGCATTAAAGAAAGGAGGCAACCTGCCTTGTGTTCTCAATGCGGCAAATGAGATTGCTGTATATGCATTCCTGAAGAATCGAATCGGTTTTATGGAAATGACTGATGTAATTGAACAGACAATGGAGAAAGTGAGTTTTGTACAAAAACCCACCCTTGAAGAATATTTTGATAGTGATGGGGAGGCCAGGAGCTTTGCAGCTGATCTTATTAAATTATGAGGCTTCTCTTAGCTAAAGTGTAGTTAAAGCAAATCTTCCCTTTAGGCGTGAACTTCTGTTTTTATTTTAGCTATTGTTATCTTGCAACACTTTAGAAAGGTACTGCCTGATATTAAAAAGCTCAATAGAGTTGTATGAAATGAAAGCAGTAAAGGTTCTGAGAATAAATATTTTAAAAAATCCTCTTCTGTTAATGCATGCATTAATAGAATCGCCAATAGCGTAACGAGGTGAATGGATATTATGGTTTTACTTGCATTCAACTGGTCTTCCTTCTCTGCCAATGTAGGGCAGTTCATCCTGGCTTTTTCCATTCTCGTTGTCCTTCACGAATTAGGACACTTTGCTACTGCAAAATGGTTTGGCTGCAGGGTGGATAAATTCTATTTGTTTTTTAATCCATGGTTTTCGCTATTTAAAAAGAAAGTAGGTGAAACAGAATATGGCCTGGGATGGGTACCACTTGGTGGATATGTGAAGATTGCCGGGATGATTGATGAAAGCATGGACAAAGAGCAAATGCAACAACC
>JBLNAY010000132.1:0-5398 GCA_050259715.1 Candidatus Dadabacteria bacterium | reverse complement strand
AGGTAGCTACAAGATTGTCTGCCAGGGATAAGCTTTCCATATCCATCTTGTTACTATCAAAGGCTTTAAATGCCTGTATCACTTTCCTGGCATAAACAGGATTGCCAATCTTTAGATCTTTGTATTGGACCTTATAAGGTTGATTCGCCGACTTTACCTGTGTCACGGGGGCTTGCGCCATAAGATTAAGTGACAACAATAAAGATGCGCTGGCGAGAAGAGAGAATTGTAGTTTCATATTATTGTTGTTTGGTGAAGAAATCAATTTAAGAATCCAGCAGGTAAGGATTAAAAGAAGAAAACGCATTTTACGGAGGAGAAAAGCCGATCCCTGAATGGTGTCGCATGAATCTCCTTAGTAAATTATACCTAATTCCAAATTCCAAACCCGAAATTCGAAATTCGAAATCCTTGTAGCTTTTACTTTTTGTTTACCGGGGAATCAGCAGCTTCAAAGCCGCGAATCTCATCTATTTTCCCTTGCTTGTTGAAAGCCCAGATTTCGTGATTATGAGTTTTTTGAACACTGCCATCTTTTTTCGTATTGGTTCCAGTGCCCCATATTACCACAAACTCGTGGTCAGGATCGGAAGGACTTTTCAGTGTGGTGATGGCGCGGACGCTACCTGTTACCGCAGCCAGGCTGTTTCGATAGTCTTTCACGATTTTATGAAAGTTTTCTGCCCCCTTTACAACAGTTCCATCAGGAGAAATCGATACAATATTGTCTGAAAAGAATGAAATGTGCTTATCGAGGTTGTCAGTCGCAAATTCTTTCCACAACTTCAGCACTGTTTGTGTATAAGCAAGATTGCCAATTTTCAGATCTTCGTAGTGTACTTTATAGGGCTGATTCACTGACTTTACCTGCGCTACCTGCTCTTGCTTATTTCCGGGTTTTTCAGCTGCAGCATAAGATTGAATATTTACAGCTTTCCCTTCCTTATTGAAGGTCCACACCTCGTGAAAATTGAACTTTTCAATAGTCCCATCTTTTTTGGTATCTGTTTCGGAGCCCCATGCCAGTACGAACTCGTGTTGCGGATCATCAGGACTTTTCACGGTTGTAATGGCATCTACATCCAGAACTACGGCAGCGAGACTGTTTCTCATCTCTCTACTGACTGTATAAAAAGCTTCAATCCCATTTATAGTTGATCCATCGGGTAAAGAAGTACGTACATTATCAGCTAAAATTAAGTTTGACTTTTGAAAGTTATTGGTCTCAAACTCCTTCCAGGATTGGAGCACTTTCTGTGTTAGGTTAACATTGCCAATTTCCAGGTCTTTGTACTGTACCTTATAAGGTTCATTCGCGGACTTAACCTGTGTCACCGGGTCTTGCGCATTAAGATTAAGCGACAACAATAATGCTGCGCTTGCGAGAAGTGAGTATTGTAGTTTCATATTATTGTTATTTAAAAAGAAATGGATACAAGCCTTTAGAGAAGGATTAAATGGCTGCTTTGGTAGGATAATAGAACCAGGCCCCTCCGGATTTTAAATGGATTGGATTTTAATGATGTGTAAAAAAAAGAAGTTCGTCAAATTTGAGATGCCATTCTATTTAAGCCAATGATGTCCATCACGGAAAAGACTAATTGTTGGCAGCGGGAATACGACCGTTGTATCCATGAAAAACCGCCCACGGTAAGTTATTAACCCGGTAAATGCATCATCGTTTAAGAGAAAACTTTGACCTAACTTAATCTTGTGAACACCGGGTCGAAATAGAACATAGCGTCCAATTAAAGCAAATTACCACGTAGAAGAATACCACTAAGGAAGCGCTCAAAGGAATACTGTTACAACCTCCGGGGGTCAAACACAGAACTCATTTAGGGTAGCATACCTTTCGTTTGTACAGCAAATCAAACCAGACATCTACATCCTCCTTATCCCTGACAGCGGTCAGCATTGGCGTTTGATTGTTGACCTAATTTTGGAAAACCTAAACCTATAAACATATGAAACAATTGTTTTTTACCCTGCTATGCATGGCTTTTACAAGTGTGCTGTTAGCGCAGGAAAAGTATCCCACTCCCACACTAACGCCTGACCAGAAGTTCAATAGATCGGTCAATCAATATTGGGCTATCACTGCCGCAGCTATTAGCCAGGCTAAAGTCAGTGGGATTAGTCCTTATAATTATGGTAAATCAATAGGAAAATTATTTGCTCCTACCTGGCGGAATCCCGATTTTGACGGATTTGTAAAGGGCATGCTGTGGAATTTTGAATCATTCAGACTGGCACAGGAAAAACCACCGGTAGCAAAAGAAAATGCCGATGGATCTGTTACATTGATGCAGGATGACAAGCGAATGCATACCTACTTTACCAACACACCTTTCAATGTAAGTTATGAGGAAGCGCTGGACTACTTCAAGGGAATTACTGATGTTTTCGCATCTGATATTATCCACGCTAAAGGATCATTTGAACACCAGGACTCCATATTAGTTTACAACTTTAAAAAATTCTGATACAATTTTTGCTGCCATATTATTCCGCTGTTGCAAGGCTGCATGTTCGAACCGCCTTATTTCTATTCTTCCTTTATCCTTTGTACTCGCCCTTGATAAACACTAATAAACTTTCATAATTCAAAAAAATTGTATGAAAAAAGTAATCCTCGTTGTGGTAGTCGCAATACTGGCCATTTCCTTTTCACAAAAAAAGGCTGTCCCGGCTGATATGGCTATCACCCATGTCACTTTGATAGATGGTACCGGAACAAAGGCACAGCATGACATGGCCGTATTAATTACCAAAGACGCAATCACCGCGATTAAATCTTCTAAAGGGCTTACTATTGCTCCAGGTACAAAGGTCATTGATGGCACTGGTAAATTTTTAATCCCGGGTTTATGGGATATGCATGTTCACTTCTCAGCGGATAGCAATTTCTGTGCATTAGCAATTGCCAATGGTGTTACCAGCGTCAGGGATATGTTTTCAAACAGGGAAAGTTTTGGTTACCAGGTAGACTTCAGAAAGAAAGTAAATGAGAATAGGATCATCGGGCCGCATATGTATATTCCTTTGGCTGTAATGGGTCCCGATCAAAACTGGTTTTCAAGTATAAAAATCTCCTCACAACAACAGGCCATAGATTTTGTCAGGGAAGTTAAAGACCGTGGTGCCGATTTTATCAAAGTTTTTGACCTCTTCGATCCTGATGTATTTATGACATTACTGAAAGAAGCTAAGAAAAACGGCATTCGTGTGGCTGGTCATGTTCCCCTTTCTGTAAATGCTGCCGATGCCGCCGAAGCAGGTCTTGGAACTATAGAACACGCCTACGAAATATTGCTCGCTACTTCTTCAAATGAAACTGAACTAAGAAACAATATGCTAAAGGAGGCTGAAGCAGTGCATACCTCTTTTCCAGATCTTTCCCGCTTGCTGTTTTTTGTACAGTCAAAGGATTTGCTACCTACTTATGATGCAGCAAAAGCTTCGCAGCTATTCAAACGATTAAAAGAAAGTGGCAGTTATCAATGTCCTACTTTAGCTGTATTCGAAGGAAAATTGAAAGCTATTAACTCTGACAACTCTATAGACGAAAGAAAAATATATGTAACGAAAGAATGCCTGCAGAGCTGGACCAACTTGAAGGAAAATCAATTTTCTGCAGCATTAACAACAGCAGATTTTGACAAAATACGACCCTTGTTTAAAAAAAGATTTGATTTAGTGAATGAGTTTAATAAGCACAACATACCCATACTCGCAGGTACTGATGTAGGCTCCGGTTGCTCTCAACATTATTTGGTTCCCGGGTTCTCCCTACATGATGAACTGATGTTATTGACCCAGGCAGGTCTTAGTCCAATGGAAGCATTACAGGCTGCAACACAGAATGGCGCAAAAGCACTAGGTGTTATTAATAAAACGGGAACAATCGAACTGGGTAAAATGGCCGACATGGTTCTACTTGATGCAAACCCATTGGAAAATATAAACAATACCCGGAAAATAAACGCAGTGGTCAAAGCAGGAAGATATTTTTCCAGGGAGGATTTGAACCAATTATTAAGTATGGTAGAAAAAAGGGTTAAACCATAGTATTTAGCCATGAGGTAGATATCGGGAAACAATTGAAGTAAGCAGGTGGCGTAGCTATAGATGGGAATAACAGCAAACCAAGAAAGTATGAAAAAACTAATCTACCTCTTTTGTTTTTTTATCCTGGCAGAAAATACATCTGCGCAGGTTGATAGTGTAGATGCCGTGTTGCGAAATATTATATCAGAAAAGAGTGATGTATTGCGGATAAAAAGATTGTACATCTATTTCATTTCCATCCAGGAGAATGATCCCCTGAAAACCCAGGAGATTGCTCAACACTTATTAGTGATTGGTCAGAGGCTTAAAGACAAGCACGTTGAAGCATTTGCTAATAGTCAATTAGCCCATCAGAGTTTCGTTACTGGTAATAGTACAAAGAGTTTGGAATATGGAATAAAAGCATTAAAAATAGCAGAGCAGTTAAATAATGTAGAACTGTTAGCAATAGCAAAAAATCGTATTGGCCATAATTACCAGCTTCAACCCGCCAGGGCATTAAACTATTACAAGGAAGCATACCAGGAAGCGGTAAAGGCAGTGGATTATAACCTAATGACAACCGTATCAGGCAGTATAGGAAGATCATTTCTTAGAATGAATGAATTAGATTCTGCATTAATTTACTTACACCTATCCGAACAGCTAAATCTAAAGTATAAGGTTATTGATGCTGTTAATATTAATGCTGCTATTTACTATTCATTAGCAACCATATACGCTGAAATGAAGAATTCCCGGTTAGCCGTTGCCTATTTTAACTCTGCTATTAATGAAGCAAAAAAATCTGGTTCGCCTCGATGGATAAATTATGCCTTCAATTCATTTGCTGAATTTTATTTTAAGACTAATCAAACGGATTCTACTATCTCCTACGCAAAAAAGGCAATAGAAACAGTGCAAAACACTCCTTATTCATACCTGGTGCTTAACCCCTCAAAACTGCTTACTGACATTTACCGGAATAAGAATAATGACTCTGCGATGAAGTACGCTGACATGTATGTAACAGCAAATAACAGTGTAAATAATTTAAAAACAATCCAGCAAAATCAATTACTGACCTTTGAAGAACAACTGCGGCAAAAAACAATTGCAGACGAAAAATTAAAGATGGAAGAACAGCGTCACCAGAACATTCAATATGCATCCATTGCCATCGGCATCATCATTTTTATCATTGTCTTTCTTTTATTGAGCAGGTCTATTGTTGTAAACGAAAGATTCATTTCCTTCTTTGCCGTATTGGGATTTTTAATCTTTTTTGAATATGTCAACCTGCTTATTCACTCCTGGCTTGCCGACTTTACCCATGAATCGCCCCTCT
>JBLNAY010000131.1:0-8286 GCA_050259715.1 Candidatus Dadabacteria bacterium | reverse complement strand
ACAACAAACAGTAAAGTTGTGATTGAGCAATCTTCGGCTTTTATATCAGAGGGCTTCCGTGAAACTTTATTTGCTATGATTTGCGAGATTATGACAAGGGAAGGAGCACTTGATGAAAGTGAAAGCGAGGTCGTTGGCCTTGCAGCTCTTTACCTTGGCCTTTCTATTGAATTGATGCGTGGAATGCTCAGTACTTTCCTTATAAGGAACAGGTGGAATGTAAAGGTGGTAAGTTCTTAATTATTGGCAGCTTGCTGCTCCACATTTTTACCTACAAAATAACCAAGGCCTCCGCCTAACAATGCTCCTATTACAAGACCAATAACACTTTGGTCAGAGCCAAAAAAACCCATCGCCATTCCAAAAACGGCAAACAAAATGGCCCACACGATTCTTCCGCGTGTACGCACCCTGGCAGGTATATCAGATGGTTTTTGATATTTATGACCTGCCCTGTTTCTACTTTGAGGCATAAAATACTTTTGAAGAAAAGTAGGGATATTTCTCCTATCAAACAATGACTTCACATATCATTAATTTGCTTTTTGACATGTGTCAGTTAAAGTCTGCCTCTGGCTGATTACTTTTGGAGGCATCCGGAAGGCTCCTTCTACCGGTGTTTACGAATTATTAATCAAACCGTCCTAATGAAAAGGATCTGTATGAAATATATTTTTGCAATTAGCATTCTCTTCAGCATTGTTGCTTTCTCCTCATGTACGAGGAAAATCTATAAGACAACCGTTACAACTGAGAATTATCACAGTCCTTATGATGACACCACTTTGACTGTAAATAATTCTTCTATTCTGATGCCGTACAACCGGTTTATTGATCCGGCGGGAACCGTTATTCGCTTCGGCAGAACGTCTCTTGAAAATCATAGCCTTGATTGTATATTGATCAAAGGCGGCACCCAGTTGGCTGTTGAAGACCGCTATGGAGTAGCCTTTATTGATGTGGCTACAAAGAAGTTGCTCTATCATCTTGATTATGGTTCCACAGATCCATATAGAGGTCTTATGAGCACCTACTCAGGGATTAAATGCATTGAAAAAGGCAATGATGTTCATTTATTTTGGGGGGCGTCCAATCCCTCAGCCAGGACATCTTATCTTTTAGAAGCTGTTTGGAATGGCAAAAAGGCCTCCTTTGAAAATCCGGTAAAGTTTGATGCAGCTGATGGTGTTCCCGTCGCATTACCTAATGACATAGCTATAAATACTGAGAACGGAACAGAATACCTGTACGTTGTCCTTGGCGGGAATGGGGAACTCGTGAAAATGCAACTTAGTGATAAAAAGATCGTTTGGAAAGCAAAAACAGGAATGTCCCCTTTCGGAGTTGTTCTTACACCGTCGGCTGCTTATGTCACGAATTGGGCAGGACCTGTGCCTACGGATACAAAAGCCGAAACAGCAGGTATCCCATACGGGAGGGTATATGTGGATCCCAAAACAGGTGCAACCCAGGTGGGAACTTTATCTGTAATTGATTATGAAAAGGGAGTTGAAAAGCAACAAATTGAAGTAGGTCTTCACCCCAATGCCATCATTCGCAGCAGCGACAGCCGTTTTGTTTATGTATCAAATGGCAACAGCGATAATGTTTCAGTAATCAGTACTTCCACCAACAAAGTGGTTGAAACTATGAGTGTAGCCAGGGAACACAGCCAATTGCTTGGATCTTCTCCGAATGCGCTCGCGTTAAATGAGGCAGGCGGTGTTTTGTATGTTTCAAATGGAATGGATAATGCTATTGCAGTAATCAGGCTTGGAGCAAACGTTTCTGTAGCCGGTAAAGGCAAAACAGAGATAGAGGGTTATATTCCCACTGAAGCATATCCTGCAGGTTTGGTAGTGAATAAACAAATGTTGTACGTGTGCAACCTCGAAGGCGAAGGGGCAAGAGCCAGCAATAATAAAACCTATACACCCCACCAACAGGAAGCCACTGTTTCTATAATACCACTGCCTGATGAAAAAACATTGAAGGAATATAGCACAAGGGTTGACCGTGCGAACTTGTTATTCAGGCAAAAACTTTCTGAAAAGCTTCCAAGGGAAGGTATAGCCCCAAAGTTTGTACCTGAAAGAATTGGAGAACCTTCTGTATTTAAACACGTGGTGTATATCATCAAAGAAAATAAGACTTATGACCAGGTTTTAGGCGATATGCCCGAGGGTGATGGCATGAAGTCTCTTTGTGTATTTGGTGATTCTGTAACACCTAACCAACATAAAATAGCCAGGGAATACCTGTTGTTAGATAACTACTATGTATCAGGCAAATCTTCCGCAGAAGGGCACTCCTGGGCTAATGCGGCTATTGTAACTGACTATGTGGAGAAAAACGTAAGGGCGTGGTTTATGAGCTACCCCCACGTGCTGGCAGATGCAATGGTTTATTCAAAAGGCGGGTATATATGGAACCATGCGTTAGGTCATGGGAAGAGTGTAAGAATCTATGGAGAAGCTTGTGAGCCTAATTTGAAAAAAGGTGTAAAATGGGCTGATGTTTACCAGATGTATCTGAAAGGGGAAAAAATTCCTTTTCTAAACAGTTCCACTATAGCGAACATACGTCCGCTTATGTCTGAAACGTATCCTTGTTATGAGGGACAAACAATTAACGACCAGGTACGTGCTGACGCCTTTATAAAAGAATTACAAGATTATGAAAAGCTTCCGGGAGACCAACTGCCACAATTAATGGTAATGGCCCTACCGGCGGACCACACAGCAGGAATGAGAGAAGGTTTTCCAACACCAAGAGCCATGGTCGCAGATAATGACCTGGCACTCGGCAGGATAATGGAAGCTCTCACTAAAAGCCGCTTCTGGGATTCTACAGTAGTATTTGTCACTGAAGATGATTCTCAATCAGGATGGGACCATGTATCAGCTTACAGGACTACAGGGTTTGTTTTAAGTGCTTATTCACACCTTCAAAAAACAGTTCGCACCAATTATAATCAAACATCAGTCATTCGGACAATTGAACAAATTCTTGGTATACCTCCAATGAATATAATTGATGCAACTGCATTGCCCATGTATGATTGCTTTACCAACACAAAGAATATGACGGAATATTCTCCGGTTCCCAACAGGATACCGTTAAATGAAATGAATAAACCGGCAACATCCATGAAAGGAATGGGTAAAAAGTTTACTCTTCAATCTGCTGCACCAGAATTTGCAAAGATTGATAGTGGTAATGACGATCAGTTGAACCGCATTATATGGTATTCTGTAAATGGTAAAGAGAAGTATCCGGCAAAATGGACTCTTCCAAAGAGATTAAGATCAGAAAAAGAAGAGGAGGAGATGGAATAAAAAAAGCAAGCAACTTCTTCACAGCCTCTCTCCACTTAACCAAGTTGCTTGCCTTCGTAAGACAATTTCAATATATGATGAGTAAATAAGTATATAGGAGTATACTAGAACTATGCCATTTTATATCATGAAATGAGAGTGGTTGGAATACTTCATAATTAAAGAGTTCTGCATTGATTTTGCTTCACCTTATCTTCATAGCTTTTTAAGAATACTGAAATGGCTTTACTGGAAAAGGACCTGGTCATAAAAGCATCGATAATACCTGGTGCAGGTATGGGTTTGTTTACAAAGAAATTTATTCCAAAGGGTACCCGCATAGTAGAATACAAGGGAAGGATTACGACATGGGATGTAGCAAAACATGACAGTTCAAACCTATACATGTATACTATCAATAAAAACCATGTCATTGATGCAAGGCCTTATAAGAAAGCTTTGGCACGTTATGCCAATGATGCGCAGGGAGTTGTTCGCATAAAGGGAATTACCAACAACTGTTGGTATGTAAATGATGGTCTAAAGGCATATATAGAATCAAAGAAGGATATACCTGCAGGCGCTGAAATCTTTGTAGACTATGGCAAAAAATACTGGGATGTTTACAGGCAAAATCACAGGGAAGAAATACAAAAGGAAAAAGATAATCAGCAGAAACGGCGTACCCGTAGATCAGCATCTGTAAAAAGAAAGCCAGTAACTAAAAAGAGTATGAAAAGTTGATCTGCCAGTAACCATCTATAGGTGAGCCGGTATTTACGCCGACCGGGAAATAAATACTTGCCATGGGTCGGATAGCAAATGGCCACTTTTCATAAGCTCCTTCAAAGTTTAGTTCGAGGTTGCTTATTCCAAAATTAGTCTTAGTGGTATTGCTCGTTGTATTTGTGTTTGAACCACTTCCCGAACTACCTCCATTACCCCTCCCGTTACTGTTTGAGCTTCCTTTGCCTGAATTCTTTTTTACATAATTCTTATATCCACTGCTTTGGCTCAGGTATTTTGATACAGACATAAAAGAGAAATAATCGTCCGTAGCAGCATTAAGGAATATTCCGGGAGCAATAGAGAAAGCAGATTTCTCTGAGCCAAACAGGTGACTGACTCCTGCCGATAAGCCAAAATCGCTAACCAAAGAAGTTGTATTCCCTTCCGTAAGATTGCCAAAGCCTAAACCGGCAGATATTCCCGGGCGCAAAACAGCCTTTTTATAGGTATAGCTTGTATAGATTTCGTTTGTCAATGGTGATGTTGGAATGCTTGTGTTATTGGTAAAGAACAAATGATTGTAATCAAAAACAAAGCTGTAATTAGGTTTATCATATTGCTCAATACCGAGACTTAACAAGTGCATATAAATACCGGGTTTTGAACCTCCCGTTACAAAACGGGGAGAGTACAAAAAGCCTACTCCGGCAGGACTTCTGTAACTGAATGCAGGAGCAACCGAAAGTGAATTCTTTAAAGTGGTATCTGTACCTGAATTACGATATGTGGGAACTGAGGTAAAAATGAGGTCAACAGAAGGGGTCCACCTCTTAGAGTTTTCCTGTGCATTAGCAAGAGAATACACACACAGGAATAAACCAGTCACAAGCAGTTTGATTTTCATACAATATGGAACTTAAGTGCAAGATGTTCATTCTGTGATATAAATACAAGAGCTACCTGTAAAAACTTTGTTATTGATGAACACGCTAGCTATATTTCAACTATTCAGCCGTAAACCGCAGACTGGAAGTACTGGTATGCCCCTGGTCATCAAGTAAGACAGCCAAATTAGCCTCGAGGGCTGTGGGTGTTGACAAGAGGTTCCTCCAGCCTTGCTCAATCAGCAGGGTATCTGCATGTACATGCACATGATTTTGAAAGTAAATGGTTGTATCACCCACTTTCTTCAGTGTCAACAGGTATCCATGGATGTCATCTGTGGAGTATGCGATGGCTTTAATTGTTAAACTGTCACTATAAGCAACTGATTGGCCTTCAAACGGACTTGTGAACTTTATAATGGCGGTGGGCAGTACTCTCTCTTCTTCAATAGAGTGTTTGGTACAGGAGCTGACTATCAGTATTGAGGATAAAGCCAATGCTTTGAAAATTTCAGTTCTCATAACTAAGTAATTACGTATTCTATCGAAAAAGGTTGGTGATGTACTCAGAATAAATAGATTTTGTATGGCTTATGCATGGACTATGTATGGAGTCTGCATGGTGTAAAGCCGTTCAAACTCCATGGTAACTCCATGCAAACTCCATACTTACTGCGTGGTTTATTTAGGAAATCAAGCTAAGTAAGCTGATTGAACCTGTACTTTATTACAGCCACACACAAGTAAAATGATTTTACCTGACATTTGCCTCTTTATGGCTGATGTAGACATTATAAGCGATATACTTTCTGCCGCTGTAGCAGCTTACCCTAATTCAGACTTTATACAGGGTATATCACACCGCTACCTTGTACATGGGGGTTTAAGTAAAAAGCAACTTGAGGGATTATACCAGAAAGCTATTCAAATCAAAGGACTTTCTCCCGGGAAACTGGCTACACTGGAAGCGGTTATATTAAAACGCCCTACACGGTATAGGTCCCAATTGCCTGAAACCAAACCCCTTTATTCTAAAGATGAAAAGGCAGGGCAGATTATCCGGGAAATACTGGAAAAGTATCCACAGCATAAAAGAGTGCTGTATTTACAAACCAAATACAATAATAATGAGCCGCTTACACCAGCTGAAGTAACAGAACTGGAAAAGTTTTCAAAATTATTATTGAAAAAGTAACCTACGAAACGGGGTTAATCTTCAAATTCCTCTATATCGATCTCTTCCTGTTTACGGGCGAGCGCATTAAGATGGATGATCTGTACTTCACCGCTGTTTTTCACTAGGTACACCTTTAGATTCAAATTATTAGTGGTAAAGTATTCCTTTAGCTTTTGCAGCAATTCTCTGTATTGCTCCAGGTCAGGGAGGCAAAGAGAACGATTTTTACCGTCGTTATAATAATTAGCTATAAAAGTGATTGGAGATAATAATAAATCAGAAAGCCAGTTCATGGCATCTGAGATAATCTTTAATCTCCTACTGCCTTCTGTTTCTTCCTTTAAGGCTTCATTAGAAGGTAAAGAGCCTCTTATTTCTATATATTCTTTACCAAAAATCCGGGAGGCCACAATCACTTCATCACAGTTGGAAGGTTTTTCTTCAGGCTCTTCAAGTATCCTGTATCCATGTTCTTCCAGGTGATTTTTCAAAGACAGGGAGATGAAATTGGTAGTATACCAGCGTTGAGTTAGATTGGTCAGTTTCATATCAAAATCGAATTAACGAAAATTCCGACTAATAATGAGTGCTTTTCGACAGGGGGGATAAAAAACAGGATGTTAAAGGTAATTACCATCCGTATGTGAATTACTTATCAGTAAACAGGAACATTTTAGTATGGATAAAAGCGTCTCTGTTTAAAAATAAAGGGATTATTCAAGTGCGTTTGTCGAGCCGCAAAGGCTATTTATACTGCAATAGAGCTTAGGAATGAGCTGCTCCATATGCTTAGAAACAAAAGATGGCAGCTCTGAATTAGACCTGCCATCTTGCAAACAAGTCATTATAGAACAAAATGCAAAGGTTGTCATTCACCCGGTAAAACAACTATAAAACGGGAGCCTTTTTCCGGATGACTTTCCGCTTTTATAAAGCCACCATGGTTTTCTACAATCTTCCTACATATTGCCAGCCCAATACCGGTTCCCGGATAATGTGTTTTCTCCAGTCGCTGAAATACTCCGAAGATCTTTTCCCTGTATTCCTCTTCGAAACCAATGCCATTATCTTCCACAACAACACAGATGAAGGCATCCGGATTCCCGTTGCCCCATCCGTCACTTCTTTCTTCCATAACCGGTTTCTGCATAATACTTACAGTAGGTAATTCACTCTCATTAAACTTTAAAGCATTTGAAATCAGGTTCTGAAATAGCTGGTGCATCTGGCCGGGAACAGCATTGATGGTAGGCAGATCACCTACATTAATGATTGCCTTCTTCTCTTTAATGGTTATCTCAAGGTCGTCTAAGATGTTGTGAACAATTTCTCCCAGAGAAACTTTTGTTTTTGGAATGGTATTGTTTGAGAGGCGGGAGAGTGTCAGAATATCATCAACAAGATTTTGCATCCTGTTGGATGCGTTAATTACTTTATCCAAATAATTATACTCTTTCGGATCAAGCCTTTCTTCTACACTTTCCTTGAGCATATTTCCAAACGCTTGAATTTTTCTCAAAGGTTCCTTCAAGTCATGGGAAGCTACTGAGGCAAATTGCATCAGGTCGAAATTAGAACGCTCCAGCTGCGTATTACTGGTCTCGAGCTGCAAGTAGGTTTCTCTCAATTCATCATATCCTTTCTTCAGCAGATCTGCGGCTGTTTTCTTATCAGTAATGTCATTATAGGTTGACATTAGTCCATCCATCATCTTCACACAGGTTACTTCATACCAGTGCTTATTATCTTCATTATACAGTTCGAATATAGCGGTCTTCCCTGTTTCAACCACATCAACATAGGTAATGAAGTATTCCCTGTTAATGTTCGGGAATTCCTGTAATAACTTCTTACCTATTAAAGCATGTGAATCAACTCCAAGCATGTCTTCAGCCGAGTGATTCATAGCTATGTATTCGAAATCAATTATTTTTTTCTGGGCATTCCTTATTGATTTCTTGGCCGTAATGCCACTGGAGGAACTATTGAACACTGCTTCAAGGATATTGGATATTCTACGGAACTCAGTAATGTCGATGAAGTTAACCACAACACCATCGGTTGATTTATTCTGTCGTACATAAGGTACTATCCGCATCAGGTAGACCGAGTCATCATCCACATGAACTTCTTTTTCTACGTGTTCTTTTGAATGCATCACCCCTTTTATATCATTGAT
>JBLNAY010000130.1:0-26727 GCA_050259715.1 Candidatus Dadabacteria bacterium | reverse complement strand
CAAATCCCTTAAGGATCGTGTTTTCTCCAAAAGACTTGTATATCTTCTTTAACTCTACTGTTTTACCGCCAAGACGTTGCATTTTACTCTGCAACTCGACTTGTTGATCTTTTATCTGTTGGCGGGCTCTTTTCTCAACCTCCGTAAAGTTATCTATCCTGCTTTTCGATTTAGTTGTCCTGGCTTTTGGTTGTTTCCGCATCCATTCCAGCTCTTTTCTGTACACATTCCGAGCTTTATCAATTGAAGATGCCTCATTTTCTTCCCTCTCTGCCTTTTTTTCCAGGAAATGCTCATAATCACCATTATGGATGTAAATGGTATTATTATCAAATTCCCATATCATTTCACAGGTGGCATCCAGGAAATGCCGGTCGTGTGTAACTAACAATAACGTAATATTTTCTTTATCCAGGTAATGTTCCAACCATTCCACCATAGTAAGATCGAGGTGATTGGTAGGTTCATCCATCGCCAATAAGACATGCTTGTGTTCAAATCCAATATCCACCAATACTTTAGCTAAAGCAACCCGTTTTTTCTGACCTCCACTTAATTGCGCTACTTTTTGCTGCAGTTGATGGATATTGAGCATCCCGAGGATCTGTTTCACCTTTGCTTCAAAATCCCAGGCTGCCAATTCATCCATTTTTACCAGGGCTAAACCAATCTTATCGTTTTCAGCTTCATCTACAGCCTTCTCATATTCTTTAATTGCTGCAATTACCGGATGCTTCGCATCAAATATGTTATCCAACACACTCCCTTGTTCATCTAAGTTGGGGTCCTGTTCAAAAAATGCAACATCCACTTCTTTATTGACCCAGATTTTACCTTCATCAGGCGTTTCCTTTCCTGCAATGATCTTAAGTAAAGTTGATTTCCCGGAACCGTTTTTAGCAACGATGGCAATCTTATCCCCTTCCGATATGTTGAAACCTAAGCCGGTGAAAAGAGGTTTTATTCCATAGGATTTCCCAAGGTTATCCGCAGACACATAATGCATGCGGTAAAGTTACGACCGTCTTTAAAGCCTTTGCCGATCTTTATTTATGATAAACAGGCAGGAACAGCCAGGGTTATAAGTGCGGCATAATTCTATTTAAGAATCCTGTTAATATAGGGGGCCTTTGTACAAACCCAATTTCAATTCTTATGATTGACTGACGTTCTGGATTTGTAATAATTTACCTTCTTCTGCAGGGATAAGACCAATTTTTATGGAATGTAGAATCGCATCTGAGCTATGTTGAAAGAAACAGCAGGGCACCCCATTAGTTTCAATTTTATGGATTACTTCAGCAACAGCAGCTTTATTCCTTTTGAAAATATCTCTTATGTATACAGCATGGACCTGCTTAGGAAAGTGTTCTACAATGGAAGCATATATATAAGGATCCTGCTGTGAGCTATCCCCCAACAGAATTACTCTCTGTTGCGGGTAAGCTTCCAAAATCCTTACTATCCGTGTAAACTTAGTCTGGTGATTATTCTGGCCCGTTTTCAACAATTCAGAAAAGCTTTTTAACTGATTCAAAAGAAATACTCCGCGAGGTAACTGATTCTTTATGGTAAACTCTCTTAAATAGTCGTATAAATTCCATTCACTGCTTGAGATGTAGAAAAATGGATTAGGTGCTTTTTCAGCAGTATTTGAGGTTTGCAGCAATTGATAATGACGTACCACCCCGTCAAATGGCTTACGACTCCTGGCATTATTTGTAAATAATACAAAAAGCCGTTTCCTCAAGTTACCCGAATGAGAAATAAGAAATGTATCATCTATATCTGATATGTATACATATTGCGTCTCTTCGGGGATATATACATGTCCTTTAGCAGCTGCAACCATGCATTCATCCTTCACTGCTGTTACTGTTATTTCTATCCAACCTTTTTCATCAAACTGATCATCTTCCCATTCTATTTTGTAGAAACCATCTTTGTCTGTTTCAGCTGTATGTTTTCTACCCTTCCATTCTAATTCGACATTAATGCAGGCATAAGGCTTCACAAAAAACAAACGAAGAAGGGCAAGAGTATTCCTGATGATTCCATTGCGGTATTTTCTTCTGGGAAAAGAAGTAAGTCTTAATACATGTCCAAAAACAGTGAAACAACCATTGTGAGCATAACCATGGTACACCTTCACCCGTGGGACGGCTGATAGCCTAAACAGGTTTAAAAGCTTTTCCTTAAAGCTTGTTGCCTGTACAACTGGTTGGTTAGCTGTTTGCATACACACCAATTGATACAATAAGTATGCAGAATAACAAACAACTTAAACTGTTATTTATTATAAACCCTGTAGCCGGGGGTAAAAACAAGCAGAATTGGGAGGCTGCCATCCGCGAGCACTTCAAAAGTCGGCCACACTCCATAGAATTCTTCATGTTAACAGGTAAAGATGACAAAGCATCTATAAAACATCACTTATCCTCCACTAAGCCGGATCGGGTTGTAGGAGTAGGTGGGGATGGAACAATAAAAATGATTGCGGAACTACTCAAAGAAACACCAATACCATTGGGCATAATTCCCGCCGGTTCAGCAAACGGGATGGCTAAAGAACTCAATATTCCTCTTGACGTAAATGAAGCATTGAAGATTATAACAGACGGAACCGATCAGAAAATAGATCTCATCAAGATCAATGAAGAAGAATTATGTATTCATCTAAGTGACATTGGTATGAATGCGACCATTGTAAAGGAATTTGAATCTTACAAAAAAAGAGGAATGTGGAGCTATGGAAGATCCTTGTTTAAGGTATTGTTTTCAAAAAGGAAATTCAGATCAACCATTATTACGGATGATAAAACCATAAAGCGTCATGCTTATATGATAGTGATTGCCAATGCAAAGAAATATGGGATGGGAGCAGTTATTAACCCGGAAGGGATTTTAACAGACAGCTTATTTGAGGTAGTTATTGTAAGGAAATTGAACTTGTTTGCTGTGCTTAAAGGCATTTTTCAAGCTAAGTCGTTCAATCCTAAAAACATAGAGGTGATTCAAACAAAAAACCTTGAATTACGCACCCAGCAAAAGGTTCATTTCCAGGTGGATGGAGAATACCTGGGCAAAACAGCTAATGTACATGCACGTATCTTACCCGGCATTATAACCTTAATGGTACCAAAATCAAATCCCTCATGATCGTGGCATATCTTTTTCTCTTGTAGACTTAAACATCAAATATGGATCATCTCGAATTAAGAGGAAAATGGCACGAACTTAAAGGCAAAGCAAAACAAGCTCATGGAGATCTCACTGATGATGATCTCAGGTGGGAAGAAGGTAAAGATGAAGAGTTCTTTGGCCGCATGCAAAAGAAACTTGGCAAAAGTCGTGATGAAGTCATTCACTGGCTGCGGTCTTTAGGATAACTCCCTTCTGAGCCGAAGATTTAATGGTGCATTCAGGTAGTAAAAGGGTGTAATTACCTCCCCCCTTTATGGACCTTCACTTGACCCATGGATTTAAGACTCATATGGCTTTATATGTGCTGCCGTTAGTAAGTGCAAATTCAGCCAGGCCAGGTATATCAGAGCTGACAACAATCGAACAGATGTTTATAGGCTGGTTTTCTTCTTCATCCTTAACATGAAAGCCTAAGCTGTCTGCATTTTCAATCAGATATAAGGTGAGTATACGGTAAATATATTTGTTGGTCTCTTCCCGTAAGTTCAAATCAAAATAGTTAGTGGTTCGTTGAAATTTAACATGTGAATTATATCCACTCATTCCGCAATTATAAGATGCAGCGGCAGCCGTCCAGTTATGGAATATATTATAGGCATCCTTAAAATAATGGCAATCCCCATTAGTAGATTTAAGTAAAAACAGCTCCCAGTAGCAAATTTAGAATGGCTGCAATTTTCGTCATGGTTAGGCTTTTTTATGAGAAGGCTTGTTGTAATCATCACAAAAGAGATGTCCTAAGTTAGATTAAAGACAAGAATTCAATTAGTTAGCTCAGAATGTGAGTGCTGCTAATTACGGCCTTAGTTACAGGTAAATAGCTTTCACATTTTATTTGATTATTATTTATGCCATAATTAACTTTTAAACGCAACCAAAACTCATGCTTGGCACATCTTTTTGGGTATAAATTGAAACACTTAAACTATGAAAAAGATCCTTACACTATTGATTGCTTTTGGGGCTTTTATCAGCCTCCATGCTCAAACCACAAGGGATGAAGCGAGAAGAGTAATACTTGGTCAACCTAAAAGCGGAAATTACCCGTCGGACAGCCGCGACGTTATTTTAGGTGGTAACAATTATCCTAATGGCAACTATCCTAATGGTTCCAGGGAAGCGCAGATAGATCAAATAAACCGTGAATACGATTATAAGATCCAGTCAGTAAGAAATAATCCATATATCTCAAATGCAGAAAAAGACAGGCAAATACGGAATCTTGAAAGGCAAAGAGAAAATAAGATCAGGAAGGTAAATGAGCAATACAACGGGAATTATGATCGGAACAGGAATTATGATCGGAATGGTAATTATGGCAAGAAAAACAATGGTAAACATTTAGGATGGGAAAAAGGTGTTGGAAACCCTCACCGGAACGGAGGAAAACCTGGAAAGGGTAACAAGGGTCACGACCGAGATGATGAAGATGATGATTAATAATTAAAGTCAATGTCAAAAAAGAAACCCCGCATCTGCGGGGTTTTCTATTATTGTATCTGGAAGCCTTCGAGGAACTTGGTATTAAAGTCTCCTTCCCTGAACTTCTCATTTTGCATTAATTGAAGATGAAACGGAATTGTTGTTTTCACCCCTTCTATCACATATTCACTAAGAGCCCTGTACATTGTATCTATGGCTTCTTCCCTCGTTCTTGCCACTGTAATCAACTTCCCAATCATTGAATCATAATAAGGAGGTATTACGTAACCTGCATATGCATGGCTATCCACCCGAACCCCGTGCCCGCCCGGCTGGTGTAATACAGTTATTTTACCCGGTGATGGACGGAAATCATTATAAGGATCTTCTGCATTGATCCTGCACTCTATTGCGTGCAATTGGGGTAAATAGTCTTTCCCGGATATCTTTTCACCCATTGCAATCTTTATCTGTTCCTTAATTAGATCATAATTGATTACTTCTTCTGTTACACAATGTTCTACCTGGATTCGGGTATTCATCTCCATGAAGTAGAAGTTCCGATGCTTATCTACCAGGAATTCCACAGTACCCACACTCTCGTAATTAATAGCAGAAGCAGCTTTTTTAGCAGCTTCACCCATTTTTTCTCTCAGAGGTTTGGTCATGAAGGGAGAAGGAGATTCTTCAACAAGTTTCTGATGCCTCCGTTGAATAGAACAATCTCTTTCACTTAAATGGCAAACAGTGCCATATTGATCTCCTGCTACCTGTATTTCTATATGCCGCGGCTCTTCAACAAATTTCTCCATGTAAATACCGTCGTTCTTAAAGGCGGCACCTGCTTCAGCTTTAGCTGTGTTATAGGACCTTTCCATTTCGGATTCAGCCCAAACAATTCTCATCCCCTTTCCTCCACCACCGGCAGTTGCTTTTAAAATAACCGGGTAGCCCATCTGTTTTGCTATAACCTTTGCTTCATCCAAAGTATGCAGCAATCCTTCACTTCCGGGAATTACTGGCACTCCTGCCTTGATCATGGTTTCCTTTGCCGTAATCTTATCCCCCATTTTACTGATCATAGCGGCTGTGGGGCCGATGAACTTTATACCATGATCCTGGCAGATCTGCGAAAACTTCGCATTCTCAGCTAAAAAGCCATAACCGGGGTGAATGGCATCAGCATTGGTAATTTCAACTGCAGCCATCAGGTGAGGTATATTCAGGTAAGAATCACTGCTCATTGGTTTTCCAATACACACCGCTTCATCAGCAAACTTTACATGCAGACTGTCGCGGTCAGCGGTAGAATAAACAGCAACTGTTTTAATACCCATCTCACGACATGTCCTGATTACACGAAGTGCAATTTCTCCACGGTTGGCTATAAGTATCTTCTTAAACATTTATTAGTATTAGCTGATTTGCTAATGTGCTGCCCTGGTTAATACATCACCTTAGCAATAATAAAGTACTCACTCAATCCTTACTAAATAAATTTAGCTAGGTTCCACTAAAAATAAGGGCTGATCATATTCAACAGGAGAAGCATCTTCAACCAACAGTTTTACAATCTTGCCTTTTACTTCACTTTCAATTTCATTGAAAAGCTTCATAGCTTCTATAATACAAACTATTTTACCCGGGGTAACCTCATCTCCTACTTCCACTAAGTTCGGTTTATCGGGAGAAGGTCTGCGGTAAAATGTCCCAATCATCGGGCTCTTTATCGTTACAAGGTTTTGTTGTTGGGTTGGGGGTGCCTGTTGTGGTTGGCTGTGGGTAGCTGCAGGTGCGTGCTGCTGGGGTGTTTGAAAATTATGTGACGGAAGAGCAGCTTGTTGAATCTGCGGAGCTGAATTAACAACCTGTGTTATATGCTCCTCTTTTTGCTTGATCGTTATTTTAAAATCTTTTTGTTCAATTGTCAATTCTCCGATTTCTGTTTTGTTGACCATTTTAATCAACTCTTGAATCTGCTTGAAATCCATTTGCTTCAATTTGTTTTTGGTTTGGTTTAAACAGACGGCTAAGATAGCACATTCGAAATTATATTTAAGTCAAGTTCTTATAAGACATAAGAACCAGGCTCTCTGTAACCAATGATACTAAATCTCTAAAAATAGAATAGGTGCCAAAGGGCACCATTCATTAATTATCAGGTAAAAAACTTATTACTCTTTTACTCTTTCTACGTACTCTCCCGATTTGGTATTCACTCTTATCAACTCTCCTTCATTCACAAAAAGAGGTACCATGACCGTTGCACCTGTTTCCACTTTTGCTGGCTTTAATGTTCTTGTTGCAGTATCACCTCTCAGGCCCGGCTCACTATAAGTAACCTTTACCACTATCTTATCAGGTAACTCAATGCTCATTGGAGTATCGGTTTCTGTGTTGACTAAAACTGAAACTGCCTGTCCATCCTTAAGAAATTGAGGAGCATCAATCACATTCTCCTGTACGGCTATTTGCTCAAAAGTCTCATTATCCATGAAGTTATAGCCGGTATCATCTTTATAGAGGAACTGATAATCTTTTCTTTCTACCCTTACCGGGAAAATGGAGTCACCGCTGTTCCATGTTTTTTCTATAGTACGGTTATTATCAACTCCTGTAAGCTTTGCCCAAACCTTAGCGGCAGCACGTGCGGTCTTGTTTTCACCAAATTCAACCACTTTGTATAGACTTCCATCAAGTTTGATTATAAGACCGCGGCTGATGTCTGCTGTAGATGCCATAAATATTAAATAATTTCTTTTAAAAACCCTTTATGGGGACGCAAAAGTACGGATTACCACTTTAACAATTGCTCAGATGGCAAGGTTTTTTAACGTTTATCAGTACCGGCATTAAATCTCCCTTTCTTACGGCATTCAACCAGGGCGGAAGTAAGAGGAAGGTCGGAATTATATCACTATCGGATAACAATTAGATAACTATTAGACAACTATTAATTGTAATGTAATTGTTATCTAATAGTTATTCAATAGTGGTCTAATAGTTAAGTACAACTATGGTGCGTCTGTTATACCTATATATATTACTTCTTTTCACTCAAAACCTGTTTGGGCAAAAAACCACTATTATTACTTCAACAGATACACTAAGCAGAACTGTAATTGCAGGTAAAGAGTATGCAGCCGGAAAATGGAAGCGATTTCAATGGGGTAATGATTATCGAAATGAGTGGACAGTTCCCGTTAAAGTGCCTGTATTAAATCTGGACTCTGCATTTGGAGGTTTAACACCGGTTGAACTTGGAGGTGGCCGTCAAACGAAGTCTTTGCATTTAAAAGATCCAACAGGAAGACGTTATGTTCTCCGTACTGTAAACAAAACTTACACCGGTGCTCTGCCTGAAATTGCCAGGGGTACATTCGTTGAGAAAATTGCTAATGACCAGGTAGCCACCAATCATCCCTATGCAGCGTTAAGTGTTCCGATGATGGCTTCTGCTGCAGGGATATTCCACACGAATCCAATGCTTGTATTTGTAACACCAAGCGAGCGGTTAGGTGAATACAATAAACTATTCGCAAACACCTTATGCTTATTAGAAGAAAGACCCGATAAAACGCAAACAGGACAGGAAAGTTTTGGACATCCTGTTGACATCGAGAGTAGTGAAAAAATGGTGAAGGAAGTCACAGAAGATAATGACCGATTAGTAGATCAGAACTTCTATCTGAAGACCCGTTTATTTGACATTTTCCTCGGAGATTGGGGCCGGCATATTGATAATTGGCGTTGGGCAGAATTCGATTCAGGCAACAAGACGTTTTATAAACCTGTACCGAAAGATCGTGACCAGGCGTATGCTAAATTCGAAGGATTTCTTTTAAATACGATAAAAATGGCTACCGGACTTAAGCAACTACAATCTTTTAGTGATCATATCAAAAACATTGCATGGTATAATTATCCTGCTATGGAGATCGACAGGCGTTTTACCAATGGCCTTGAACGCAAGGCATGGATTGACTCCGCACGCGCTATACAGAGATACCTGGCAGATGAAGTAATAGTAGCAGCTGTTCACCAGATGCCTGCTCCTGTGGTCGCACTTTCAGGCCAGGAGATCATCAGTAATCTTAAAAAAAGAAGGGATGACCTGGTAAAATATGCTGAGCAATACTATTCTTTTCTCTCCCGGAAAGTAGATATTCCTGGTTCTTCTAAAAACGAAGCTTTCATTATTAAGAGGCTCAATAATGATTCTACAATTATTGCTGTTTATAAGGTTAATAAGAAAGGTCAAAAGGATTCTTCACCCATTTACCAAAGAACATTTTTAAATAAGGAGACTTCAGAAATCCGGTTATATGGCATAAATGGAAATGACAGCTATAATTTGACTGGACAGGTAGAAAAAGGAATCACAATAAGGCTTATTGGAGGTCCTGGAAAAGATACTATTGTTGATCACTCCAGAGTGAATGGAAGTTCGCATAAAACCAGGTATTATGATAATAAATTAAACAAGCTTACTGCTTCCTTCGAAACTAAAGTTCGCATAAACGACACTACTTATGTTTACCCATTTGATGAAGATTACCAATATGACAGCAGGGGGTATTCTGTTTTCCCAGGACTAAGTCCCTATTATAGATTTTACATCGGTGTTGGCTTTAAGGAAGTAGTGCATGGTTGGAGGGAAAAGCCATTCAAGAAGAGATTACGTTATGGGATAAATTATTCAATATCGGAAAATTCCTGGTCTCCCTATATCAACTGGACTTTTCCACATTTGTTTAGTACCTGGAATCTAAATATTAATGGAGGTTATGATGGTACCAGGAGGTCCAATTTCTATGGTGTGGGAAATGAAACACAAAAGCAATCATTAGATGAAAAGTACCATATACTAAGAACAGAGAATTTCTATGGTAACATATCACTTGATAAATACTTTGGAACCTATCATAATTTCAAAATGCTACTTGGCTACGATGGCATAAGGGTTATTCCACAACCTCAGAAGTTTCTTGATAAACAAAATTCGATGGTGGACAATACTGTATTTAGTTTTAAGCATTTCGGTTCGGTTGCCCTTAGCTATAGTTATTCAAGATTAAATAATAAAGTCTTACCTACTAAAGGTTCAGTGATCGTGACATCTGTCGAACTCTCGCAAAACCTGCAGGAAAAAGGTCACTTTACCCGCTATACCGGATCCGGGAACTTTTATATTAACCTTGGGAATTCATTTTCTGTTGCTATAAACCCGGGCTTTTCCACTATGGTTGGTACTGCAGAATTTTACCAGCTTAATACAATAGGTGGAAATCTGACTGTAAGAGGCTATAGGCGTAATCGCTTCTATGGCAAAACAGTAGTGTATGACCAGAATGAACTCAGATGGATTCCTAATGTAAAAAGTTACCTGTTCAATGGAAAAGCGGGATTAGCTGCAGTATATGATATTGGAAAAGTATGGCAGCCATTGCAAAAGTCAGATAAATGGCATCATGGCTACGGAGCAGGAATTATCATCTCACCTTTTAACAAAATAACTGCAAGCCTCTACTACACTATCTCTCCCGAAGACAAAATGCTAAATGTGCGCATAGGAAAGTTTTTTTAGCTTTATTTGCTTATGAAATGGATACTGGCGATTCTCTTGAACGCATTGTCAATAGTGGCTTTTAGCCAAACTACAGACTCTATTGCAGCTCCTTACAAACGATTCCCAACGGTACCCGCTTTCAAGATTACTTTAGGAGACAGTTCTACTACTTATACCAAAGAAGATCTGCCAAAAAAAAGACCCGTTCTCCTGATGATATTTAATCCTGAATGTGAACATTGCCAACATGAAACGCAGGAATTACTTAAGTATAAGGAAGAACTAAAAGATATTGAAGTTCTAATGGTAACCTTTCAGCCTTTGTATAAAATGAATGAATTCGTGAAGGATTACCACGTAACTGATTTACCTAATGTTGTTGTTGGAAGAGACCCTTACTATTTGCTATCAAGCTTCTATCAAATGCACAGTTTACCCTATATCGCGTTATATGATAAAAAGGGAAACCTGATAGAAACGGCTGAAGGCAGTTTACCGTTACCAAAGCTTATTGCACTGTTTAAAAGCAAAAAATAACAGCTCATAAACGTCGACTACTATCTTGAAGGCACCAGGTCTACAGGGACAATAAACTCAAATATATTAGTGCCTTTCGGCTTCTTCTCAGATTCTGTATCCAGCAAATGCGACCATCTTACTCCAAAGGTCACCGGTAGTTCATTCCACCACTTGCTGTCAAAATAAAGTTCCGCTCCTGCACTTCGCAGGTTTGCCCAACGTGTTCTCTTATTGTTGTATAACCTTGAATAATCGTAGAAGAAGTTAGACCGTAGTCTTAGGAAATAAACAAGGTTTCCAAATCCCCAGTCGGGATAAAGGAGCGGCATATGGTAATTACCGGATAACTTCCACATGTACGGATTATAGAAGTCGGTATATCCTCTTGAGTTGGAGAACCTGTTTGAAAAAACAAAATTTGCAGTATCCCTTTTCTGTATAGAGCCTCCAATAACAAGGCTATGATTTAATATTGATGGAAGGTAAATACGGCCATTGCCAAGAAGTTGATTACCTCTGCCATTTAACATGTGCTGATAGTACCCCGTTACTGCATAAGCAAACTTTGGATAAATATGTTGCTTTGCCCTTGGCAGTTGTTCTGAAAAGCTGATAAAGTGCTGTAAGTAAATATCGGATCTGCTCTTTATAGAGTCCTTATAACTTCCTGTGGGTACCTGGTTGTTATAGACAAAATTGCTACCAAAATTGAGGGCTTTATACATCTTACCGCCACTAAAATCTAATGGTATGTAATAGCCCACTTTTGCTTCCATTTCATTAGTAGTAAATGTCTTTGTTTGTGTTCTGATTGTGCGGTCATAAGTATAAGTGAGACCTCCATTAATTACAGGGAATAAACCACCATAGGCCGTATTAAATCCCACAGCATGAGAAGTTTCGTTGCGATTGTACCTATAAAATAAAGTGTTGGTGAAATTGTTCAAAGGATTGTCACTATAAAGACTTAAAGTGAACTCAGGGTCTGTGTAGTCGGGCCTCCAGCTGTGGAAATTGAAAAGCTTTGTTGATTTACTATATGGCACTTCAGCAAAGGATCTAACTTGTCCCTGCAACATATTCTTTGTGGTATCGGCCCCGGCTATTCGATATGGGACCATAGGCATTCCCCAGGCTTGTTTCTTTATCTCAGTTTTTTTCAATGCTGATAGAGGCTGTTGCACCATTTCAAAACCATAGCTGGTAAATCTTGAAAAGCTTAAGGTATCCTTATAAATATTAGGAAAATATCTACCGGAAATACCGGGAGTAAATTGATAAATCGTTTTATCTTTTAAGTTGATGGAAAAGAGGTCATCTGTACCAGCTATTGAGGAAATAAAATAAACGGTGTTGCTATAAACAAATGGATAGCCAATTGTTGCAAAGGCAGGTGGCAACAATACTTCCTTCTCACCTGTAACAAGGTTTATACGGCATAGTTGCATACTTGAATTGGATAACCGTTCTGCTACCACAATATTCTTTTCATCAATAAAACGCGGATGAAAAAAGAAGCCATTATCTGCAGCTTTGATCCGATTGGTTACCTTGCCATCCATTTGCATTAAGTGGAGTTCGGCTTCATCTGAAGCATTTACTGCAACAGCTATAAGTAAGTCTCCGGCCGGAGAAATATCCGGTGAATAATACTTTCCATTTGAAGTGATCTTGATTTGCCTGTGTGTTGGAATATTATACAGCCATATATCATTGTAGTCTATTAATTTCCACCGGGGATTTACATTATAAGCTGTATAGGCGATCCATCCATTGCGGTAACTAAACCATTCTTCACTACCAATGTTCTTTAAGGTTAATTTATGTTCTCCGGCTTTATCCCTGATGTAAAAAGCAGGTAAGTTTCTATAACTATCTTTTAAATACAATAAAGAATCTGAAGAAACCTGTTGAGGGAAATAGTAGTTAGTCACAACAGCTTTTCTAATTACATCTGTTCTTCTTTTGCTTACTTCGTGACTATAATAATCGAGCGCCTCTTCTCTGAATGTTTTAAAGTCAACCCCGGAATACTTTTTAAATGCAGATTGGAACGGGTAAACAGGATGTTTAAAAGCAGAAGCATCTCTTGTGACCTTACCCCAGAAATCATTACCATATTTTAAGTAACCGTAGTTCACCAGCATATATCCTAAAGGATAATGATTAGGAACAAAATCTTTGAGAGATCCATTCCTCAGCTTCTCCCAATTATACAAACGCTGTTCACGAAAGAGGGAATTAAATCCATTAAAAAAATAAGGAGTTCTACCCCTCCCCTGAAGCGTTTGTGCAGTTTCTGCATGAACTGCATCTCCTTCATAGAACCAGTCAGGTAGCGACATGGCATTAAACAATGCCTGTCCTTCCTGGCCTAATACGTAAGAAGCGATTTTACTCAGTCCATTATTAAAATTGCTGAATTGGTGTACATGGCGGTATTCATGTACCGCTAATTCTTCCTGCCAGGGGTTAGCCCCTGTCTCAAAAACATTTCCGGGTGGCACCAGGTAATACTCACTCCGGAATGGAGCCAGTGCCACATACCCGTTTGCCAGGGTGGTTCTGCTATGCAGCAAAATATCAATTTTGCGTATCTTATTTCCTAAAGCATTGGGTTGATTAGCTGCTATCCGGTGAATTATAGAAGCAATTCTTTGTGCCTGGCTATCGACAGGATGTTCGAAAATGATCTGCGCCGTATCAGAATTTATCGACTGCCACTTAACAGTTGGAGGAAAAGCACCAAACTGTTGTCCATTAACCAATCCAAATAACACCACCTGAAAGGCACACACGAGAAGTATCCTGTTCATATAAAAAAGATAGAGCAATATACATTGTTATTGCTAAGAAGCTTTCAGCCTGGTTATTCGAATGTAATTCGTCATATCGGACGGTCACTATTAATAATAGACTTAGCTGAGAGGTTCTATTCTATTAAAATTACTTTACCTGGTAGTCAACTTTCAGGGTTATAGAAGCAGTTTTCTCTTTTGAACTTGTATTGAAGACGCCTCCGTAACTATAATTTTCATTCGAGTTTTTACCTGTAATCTGAAACACACCCATGCTGGCTTTCCTGAGATCACCCAGGTTAACATCTGAATTCTTAGCAATGCTTTCTGCTCTTTGTTTCGCGTCTGCTGCAGCTTTTGATAATAAGTCAATCTTCAATTCATTTAATCTGGAATAATAATAGCGCGGTGCTGATGAATTCAATTCAATTCCTTTTTGTAATAACCCTGTGATCTCTCTTGACATCTTCTCTACCATAGCGATATTCCGCGAATCAACAGTAAAGGTCTGGGATAGATTAAAACCTGTAAATGTCCTTCCCGTCATTCTACCCTGCCCATCATAATTTTCCTGGTAATTTCTTTGCATATCAACAGAGGAAAATACATAATTACTGTCCTTCAGGCCAGCATAATCGAGGTACTGCCTTATTTGAGATTCATCCAGTTTTAACTGGCTGTACGCCATTCTGAGATCAGTACCGGTTCTCACAAAAGTTCCTGTCCATACGATCTGGTCGGCTGTAAAATCTTTCTCTGCAAGGCCTGTAACGCTAATACTTTCACTGGACTTGAATCGATAACGGGCGGTATTAACGATAAGGAATACACTGAAAAGAATGACTAATGCAATTATAAGTGTGCTGGTATAAGATCGCATACTTCAAAGGTATACTGTTATTCATGTGTTTCATAGTGGACGAATAGGGCATACACTACAACAATTTCACAGTACTCTTGACGACACCCATTACAAACACTGATTGTAAATTTCCGACGTTCTCCAACTGGCTTAATTTATTTACATGAAAATCATAGTAAGAGTCCATATTCTCAGTCACCACCTTTAGCATAAAATCAAACTGCCCTGAGATGGTCAGGCATTCAATCACTTCATCCATTTCCTGTATGCTCCGGATAAACTTACTTCCGGCATTTTTGCTATGTTGACGAATGGAAACGTAAACGATTACCATTAATCCTTTCTTCACCCGAGCTCCATTGATAATGGTTACGTATTGCCTGATGGTGCCATTTTCCTCCATCTGTTTAATTCTTTCATGTACAGGTGTGGTACTTAGATGTACCTGCTCAGAAATTTCTTTTATTGTAATTCGCGCATTATCCTGGAGCAATCTCAATATTTGCAGATCAATGGAGTCAGGGATAGTATTTTTTTCTTTTTCCACACCTTTAGGCATAATTAAATAGATGTTTATCCTACAAAGTAGGTGCAATTTCCTGTTTTATTCTATTTTCTATGTAACAAAGAGAATATTATTCCATAATCATACCTTTGCCCTCACATTATAATTTTCTAATAACAAATTACTTCTAAACGTCTATTTAATATGGCAACATTGTCTAAGTCAAATATCGATTTTGGCCTTAAAAATAAGGTCCGTGATATGTCCCTTGCTGAATGGGGACGTAAGGAAATAAGACTGGCTGAAGCCGAGATGCCCGGGCTTATGGCTATTCGCAAAGAGTATGGACCACAGCAACCTTTGAAAGGTGCCCGCATTGCAGGCTGCCTTCATATGACAATACAGACTGCTGTATTGATAGAAACATTGGTTGCATTGGGGGCAGAAGTGAAATGGAGTTCCTGCAATATATTTTCTACCCAGGATCATGCAGCGGCTGCTATTGCTGCTGCAGGAATTGGTGTATTTGCCTGGAAAGGCCAGACTGTCCAGGAAGCAGAATGGTGCATTGAGCAAACTTTATTCTTTGGCAGTGCTGATCGCCCATTAAACATGATTCTTGATGATGGTGGTGACCTCACAAACATGGTGCTGGACACTTACCCTGAGTTAGTTCAACACATTCGCGGTATTTCAGAAGAAACCACTACCGGTGTACACCGTCTTTATGAAAGGATGGCAAAAGGCACACTGCCTGTTCCTGCTATCAATGTGAACGATTCAGTAACCAAATCGAAGTTTGATAATAAATATGGCTGTAAGGAATCTTTGGTTGATGCCATTCGCCGTGCTACTGACGTTATGATGGCCGGTAAGGTGGCTGTTGTGGGAGGCTATGGTGATGTGGGTAAAGGTTCTGCTGCGTCTTTGAAGGGTGCAGGATGCCGTGTAATTGTAACTGAGGTGGATCCTATCTGTGCCCTGCAGGCTGCCATGGATGGATTTGAGGTGAAGAAAATGGAAAATGCTGTTAAAGAGGGTGACATCATTGTTACTGCCTCCGGTTGCCGCGACCTGATTACCGAAAAGCATTTCCGCCTGATGAAGGATAAAGCGATTGTATGTAATATCGGCCACTTCGATATAGAAATTGATGTTGCCTGGTTAAATGAGAATTATGGTAATACAAAAGACACTGTAAAACCACAGGTAGACATTTATAATATAGATGGGAAAGACATTATCCTTTTAGCTGAAGGCCGCCTGGTGAACCTGGGATGCGCTACAGGCCACCCAAGCTTTGTAATGTCTAATTCTTTTACTAACCAGACGCTGGCTCAAATTGAACTTTGGAATCATTCTGACAGGTATGAGAACAAGGTATATGTTCTACCTAAACACCTGGACGAAAAAGTTGCACGCCTGCACCTTGCAAAAATCGGAGTAGAACTAGACGAGCTCACAGATGAACAAGCAGGTTATTTAGGCATAAGCAAAGAAGGTCCATTTAAACCAGAGCATTACAGGTACTAGTACATATTCAGATTGAAATTGAAGAAAGCCTCCAAATGGAGGCTTTTTTAATTCCTTTTATGCAGGAGTGATTATCTGCATTTCAAAGTGCTTATTTTAATGCTGCGTTCGCCTGGCTTTAATTTTCTATTGATATTCTATTCTTTAAATATTAGGTCTGTATTGGGTTTGAACGGTTTTAGCAGGATGTAAAGCCGTTCTAAAGCCGTTCAAACCCTATGGTAACCCTATGGAAAAGCTATGCTAACTAAACAGAAACCGCATACCTGAATAATTGTTCCTGTGGACCTGGCAACCAGGAACAGTTAGAATCATTGAACCGATGTAAATAGCTTTTTAAGGAAAGTATGCTCGTCAAACAGGTCCAATCCCATGCGAACAATAACCATGTGCAAGGATGGTATGATATAGATTCGCTGGCCGCCGAAACCATCGGCAAAAAACATTTCAGGAGGAGCTTCCGGGAATTGTCGTGCACCGGTGTTGTTCTTATCAAAGCCGTTAAGCCAAATTTGATAACCATAATCTTTCAGTATGCTCGCACCAGGAGCTGAAGTACTCTTTTTTACCCAGCCTTCCGGGAGGATACGTTCACTATTCCAAACTCCATCATTGAGTAACAGCAAGCCAAAACGTGCATAGTCTCTTGCTGATGCATACACATACGATGATCCCACGAAAGTCCCCGAAGCGTCGGGTTCGAGCAGAGCGTGGTTCATGCCGATTTTGTGAAATAAAGTATTATATGGAAATGCATGGTAGTCCTTCTCTCCCACCGTCTTTCGTATGATGTAAGACAGAATATTGGAGTTACCACTTGAGTAATAAAAGTAGGTGCCGGGTTTTTGCTTTAATGGTAATGCTGCGGCAAAAGCAGCCATGTCTCCCCTGTCAAACAGCATATTGGTTACATCACTATAACTGTTGTAGTTCTCAACAAAATTCAACCCACTGGTTTGTTGCAACAAATTTTCAATACTGATAGAGTGACGTTTATCTTTTGGATTCTTCCATTGATCCAAAGGGGCAGGTGCGTTAAGGGATAACTTTCCTTCTTTTACCAGTATCCCGATCAGAGTTCCTGTGATACTCTTTGCCATTGACCAACCAAGAAAACGGCTGTCTTTATTATAACCGGGAGCATATCGTTCGGCGATGATCTTACCATTCTGAACCACTAATACAGCCCTGGTGTTTGCATCCTTCTCTTTATACTTGTGATGAAAAACAAATTTCAAGGCACTATCCATAAGGGCCTTATTCATTTTTACATTGGATTCGCCATGGCCATACAACCAGGACGAGGTGTCAGAAGTTGCCACCGCTACAGGTATATTAAACTGTTGTTTTCTTACTTGTTGTTCCGGAATATCATTGACCAGGGTACAGCCAACTCCCTCCCGGTATATAGCTTTTCTTTTTGCTACTCCCCATACACTGCCGGTAACGGAAGAATCCTTAAGGTTTATATCGATTGATGCCAGCGAAAGGGGCATCATTCCTAATTCTTCGCTTTGAATGCTTTGTTTACTCCTGCCTTGAATAAAGGTGCAGGAGCAGGCATTTTTGGCACTAAAGCCGCTTATTATAGGAAAGGATCTCCATGCATAAAAACCGGCATACCCCAGTCCTATTAAGAGTATGAGTAAGAGTATACGGTTTCGTATTTTCTTCGAAGGACGCTTCATTTCTTTTTAGGTGAAGCCGCAGTGATCCATTTGATGCACACCGGTGTAGGAACACTTATTTGTTTTCCTGTGTCTGTAAGATTTCCTGTTTGTTTATCAACCTGGAATATTGATATATTATCTGTATCCTGGTTGGCTACTAATAAGAGGTTGCCTGTCGGATCAAAATTGAAGTTCCTGGGCACTTTACCCAATGTTGACTGATGGCCAACAACCTCTAGTTTCCCGGTGAGTTGATCAATTTTGAAGATGGTAATACTATTGGATGGATTCCTGTTACTTGCATATAAGAAATGCCCGTCAGGCGAAACATGAATATCAGCACTAGTCGGATCACCCTGGTAGTTTTCAGGTAAAAGGCTGATCTCCTGAATTTGCTTTAACTGGCCATCGTCATAATTAAAGGCAGTAACCAATCCTGCCAGTTCCTGCACTACATATACCCATTTTCCATTTGGATGAAATTCCATGTGACGAGGACCTGATCCAGGCTTCAGTATAGCACTGCCATGTGTTTTCAGTATGCCTGATTTGTTATTGAATGCGTACATCATCACCTTGTCAATTCCAAGATCCTGCACATACAAAAATTTATTATTAGGTGAAAATACAGTTGAATGTACATGGGCAGATTGTTGCCGTTGCTTATTGGGTCCACTGCCATTGTGCTGTAAAGTGATCGCCGCAGAACCCAGTCCACCATCAGGAGCAATGGGGAGAACAGATAAGGTTCCGCTACCATAGTTGCCGACAACGACCCATTTACCATTTTTATCTACGGTAACATAGCAGGGATTATCGCCACCTGATGACTCTTTATTAATAAAGGATAGAGATCTTTTTTCTTTATCATATCGAAAAGCGGATACCTGTCCCCCACCATGAGTAGCATCATCTTCATTAACAGCATATAAGTATTTGTTATCCGGCGAAATGCCGAGGAACGAAGGATTAGATGTTTTTACCGAATCTAATAGGATGGCCTCTTTCGTAGCAGGATTAAAATCGTAAATGTAAATCCCGGCACTTTTACCCTTTGTAAAGGTTCCCACGAATAAAGTATATTGTTGGGAATAAGACAATAATGTAAATAACAGCAGGCACACACTGATGGATAACTTTCTCATATAGCTGCTAAACTATAAATAATCTTCCTTTGTCGGCCTTATTACTCCTGTGTTAACGTTTTGCTGTGAGAGGGAATCCTATACCAAGCAGTCTTAAATCATTATTCGTATTGATTTTGCTCATTTATTTTAAAGAAGATTATTACGTCTTTTAGGCAAATTTCAGGCTTATGGACAGAGGACGTCCAAGGCAAAGCTTTCTTTAATATGCGAAAGATGTTTTGAACCTCATTTTAACAGCCGTGAAATAAACATGATCACAGAATAAATAAACAGAATCAATAATAAACATGGAGACCGTAGATAAAAATGAAAAATCAACAGCGGTCAGGGAAGTAGATAAAATCGTTATCCGCTTTTCTGGAGATTCCGGAGATGGAATGCAATTAACCGGAATGCAGTTTACCGATACTGCAGCTCTATTGGGAAATGACCTCAGTACTTTCCCAGACTATCCATCCGAGATTCGCGCCCCGATAGGCACGGTAGCGGGCGTATCAGGCTTCCAGGTACACTTTGGAAGTACAGAAATCTATACACCGGGAGATCAGTATGATGTACTAGTGGCCATGAATGCTGCTGCGTTAAAAGTAGATCTTCCACGACTGAAGCAAGGGGGTATTATTATAGCAAATAGCCAGGGCTTTGATACCAAAAATCTTACACTGGCGAACTATCCCCAGGCAATAAATCCGCTGGAAGATGGCTCATTGGCAAACTACATCGTTCACAAGGTCGATGTTACAAAGCTTACAAAAGAATGTCTTGCTTCCACTGGTTTGGGCAACAAAGAAATCGAGCGTTCCAAAAACATGTTTGTTCTTGGTCTCCTGCTTTGGAAGTTTGATAAACCTCTTGATTATACCATTAAATTCATTAAAGAGAAATTTGCTAAGAAGCCCGAGATAGCCGAAGCAAACATACAGGCATTACAAGCCGGCTGGAACTATGGGGAGAATACGGAGATATTTACAATGCAGTTCAAAGTGGCACCAGCTAAACTGCCCGCAGGTACTTACAGGAATATAACCGGTAATCACGCTACTGCTATTGGACTTCTCGCTGCCGCCGAAAAGGCAGATCTGCCTTTGTTCATTGGCTCCTATCCTATCACCCCGGCCACCGATATCTTACACGAACTTTCGAAATATAAATACAATGGTGTAAAGACTTTCCAGGCAGAAGATGAAATAGCAGGTATTTGTTCCGCAATAGGTGCTTCTTATGTTGGCAACCTGGCAGTAACCACCACGTCGGGTCCTGGTATGGCTTTGAAAACTGAAGCGCTTGGCTTGGCTACCATGTTGGAAATTCCTTTAGTGGTAGTAAATGTTCAAAGAGGTGGACCTTCCACAGGTTTACCAACGAAGACAGAACAAGCAGACTTGTTGATGGCTATGCACGGAAGACATGGTGAAGCCCCGGTACCAATTGTGGCTGCGTCGTCTCCTTCAGACTGTTTTGAGACTGTTTTTGAAGCTTGTAAGATAGCTGTGGAGCACATGACTCCAGTGATCTTCCTCAGTGATGGTTATATAGCTAATGGTTCTGAGCCGTGGAAATTCCCAACTGAAGACCAGGTAGGTGAAATAAATGCAAAGTTCCTGACTACTCTTAAGGATGGTGAAACACTACTTCCTTACAAAAGGGATGAGAATTTGGTAAGACCCTGGATTATCCCGGGAACTGAAGGTCTTGAACATCGTATTGGCGGATTGGAAAAGCAGAATGAAACAGGAAACGTTTCTTACGACCCTGTGAACCATGAAACAATGATTAAGTTAAGAGCAGCAAAAGTTAAGAAGATTGAAGACAGCATACCACTGGCCACAGTGGACAGTGGAAGTACGGACGCGAAAGTTGCCGTTCTTGGTTGGGGTTCTACTTATGGTTCTATTAAGACTGCTGTGAAAGAGTTGTTGGCTGAAGGGTATGATGTAGCCCACGTACACCTGCGTTATGTAAATCCTTTCCCTAAAAACTTAGGTGAACTTCTGCATGGCTTTGATAAAGTGCTGATCCCTGAAATGAATACCGGTCAACTATGGCAACTCATTCGTGCCAGGTACCTCGTACCGGCTATAGCATATTCAAAAGTGCAGGGAATGCCTTTTACAACAGCTGAGATGAAGGATAAAATTCTTGAACTACTTAAAGAAAAATAATTAATGGAAAGATATACGGTAGATACAAAAGTAAAACTGGCACCAAAGGATTACTCATCCTCTATGGATGTAAAATGGTGTCCGGGTTGTGGTGATTATTCCATATTAAAACAGGTTCAAACTGTATTTCCCGAGTTTGGAGTTCCGAAAGAACAGTTTGTATTCATTTCTGGTATCGGTTGTTCTTCGCGGTTTTCCTATTATATGGACACCTATGGCATGCACTCTATCCATGGACGTGCAGCAGCAATAGCTTCCGGGGTGAAAGCAGCTAATCCAGATCTGAGTGTATGGATCGTTTCAGGTGATGGTGATGCCTTATCAATCGGTGGAAATCATTTTATCCACCTGATGAGAAAAAACTTCGATGTAAACTATTTATTATTCAACAACCAGATCTATAGTTTAACTAAGGGGCAATATTCACCTACATCCGAGAAAGGAAAGATTACCAAAACTTCCCCATACGGATCAATAGAAGAACCTTTCAACCCATCGGAGCTTGCACTGGGCGCTAAAGCTTCTTTTGTTGCCCGCACCCTGGATCGTGACCCAAAGCACATGCAAGCTATTCTGAAAAGAGCACATGAGCATAAAGGAACTTCCTTTGTTGAGATTTACCAGAACTGCCCTGTATTTAATGATGGAGCATTCTTTGCCTTTTCTGATAAAGAAACCAAAAAGGAAGAAGCTATTTACCTGGAACATGGAAAGCCTCTTCTCTTCGGAGCACAGGAAGATAAAGGGATACGTCTTGATGGACTTACGCCTGTAATAGTTAACGTTAAGGATGAAGGTGTAAATGATCTTTGGGTTCATGACGAAAAAGACAAGACCAAAGCAAACCTGATCGCACGTTTCTTTGATACTACTTTTGATGGAATTCATTTCCCACGACCTTTCGGAATTATGTATGCCGATCATAGACCTGTTTACGAAGAAAACATGCAGGACCAAATTGAGGTGCTAAGGAACAAGAAAGGTAAAGTACCACTAAACAAGATTCTTTCCGGAGATAAAACCTGGGAGATCAGATAAAAGAAAAGCAAGGAAGTAACCTTGCTTTCTTTATCGTTTTATGTTTTGATCTGCCGTGTTTCGGTCTACGGAACCAATTCAGAACTATTAGTTGCTCTTTCCCAGATTATCTTTTTACCAAAAGCAAGTGTATTATCAGTCATCTTCACCCAATCTAATTGGAGAGCCCATACTTCTCCTTTCATAGCATATGCAAAAGGATACTCTTTATGATAAGCGGAGGAAGCTTCAATGGAAAGCGGATGATCAGAAGACAATATTCTGCCGGTAAATTGAATTCCTTTAATAGCCATTCGGTTCAGTTTATCCGGTTGAATTGTTCCGGCAATTACCGGGTTCTGTAACAATATTGGAATGTGATGCGTTTTTGCTGAACTTTTGAAATAAAGTAATTCATTTTCTTTATCAAAGGCATAAAAACAACTGAAACAATATGGATTATGTTGTTCATCTATACAGCAAATATGCGCTACTGTTTGAGATAGAATAAACTGTATTATCCTTTCATTCATCTTAAAATAAATAATACACAAGATGACACTAACATTTAAGAGGTAAAGTGTATTGAATCAATTGAAAAAATGACTTTTCTCATCTTATTTTCTCAATTAACATTCTATCTATACAGATAAAATAATTAAAACTTCTGTTTTACTTTCCCTTTTTGTTGTGTTTGTTATAAGAAAGGCCTCCCCAGGCCTTTCTTACTTTAACTTTCTTTCGAATCTACATATTCATGTATTATGGAGTCCTCGATTCTTTGATAACAAGTTCCATATCTTTTTTATCCTGTTTACTGGCACGTTTTTTAAGAAAACTTAGATTCATTCGGACAACTTGCCCGGATGAGTTGTTTTACTAATAATCAATAAATAAAAGAGAGGAATTATGCTTGCAATGAATTTCCGGGGACCATTCAGAATTCGGCTGCAACGAGACAGGCCTGAACCTGAAATACAACACCCCAATGATGCGATAGTACGCGTCACGCGTTCCTGTATTTGCGGCTCTGACCTACACCTTTACCATGGATTAGTGCCAGATACACGGGTGGGATCCACCTTTGGGCATGAATTTACAGGTGTAGTTGAACAGGTAGGATCATCCGTTCAGAAACTTAAAGTAGGTGACCATGTATTGGTTCCATTTAATATCGCCTGTGGTATTTGTCCATTTTGCCGCCAGGAATTATTTGGTAATTGCCATGAATCGAATCCGGAAGCAACAGCTGTAGGAGGGATTTTTGGTTACTCCCACACAGCTGGTGGCTACGATGGTGGACAGGCTGAATATGTGAGGGTTCCTTATGCTGATGTTGGACCCACAATAATTCCGCAAGGAATGGACCTCGACGATGCCGTTCTGTTGACCGATGTTGTGCCTACGGGTTACCAGGCAGCCGAGATGGGAGGTATAAAAAAAGGTGATACTGTTGTTGTATTTGGAGCAGGACCTATAGGTATCATGGCGGCTAAGTGTTCCTGGTTATTTGGTGCGGCACGTGTTATTGTCATTGATCAACTTGAATACCGTTTAGAGTTTGCCCGTAATTATGCGCAATGTGAAGTGTATAACTTTCGATCTATAGGTGACCCGGTTTTATTCTTAAAGAAAGCTACCGGTTATTTTGGAGCAGATGTATGCATCGACGCAGTTGGCTGTGAAGCTGCAGGCAGTGCAATGCAGACTATCACCGGCCGCAAAACTCTTTTACAGGCGGGTTCTGCCACAGCTTTACACTGGGCAATAAACTCAGTTAAAAAAGGGGGAATAGTCTCTATAGTTGGAGTATACGGACCAACCGGGAACCTGATACCAATAGGAAATGTTGTGAATAAAGGACTTACTATTCGTGCTAACCAGGCATCTGTAAAAAGATTATTGCCTAAGTTGATTGAACATGTAATGGCGGGACGAATTAATCCTAAAGAGATTATTACTCACCGCGTTCCCCTGGAAGAAGTTTCTGACGCCTATCACATCTTTTCCCGCAAACTCGATAATTGCATTAAAACCATCTTAATCCCTCCGGGTGCAAGACAGGCAGCTTAAAATAAAGTATATGGAAAATCTTGAAAACAAATATTCACACATAAATGGCTGGGGCATTGATGCGGATCCTGAAAATGAACCAACTTACCCCATTAAGCATTATACGGGAGATGATCATAAACGATTAAATTATGAAAGACCTCCACTTCAACAGAGCGATGTGGAGATTCTTCATTCAAATGAACGTCCGTCGTTATCCGCAACATTTGGTACTCCAGTACCTCCTTCAGGTTTGAGTGGAGCTATCCGGCGCTTTGCTTTTAAATATAGTGAAGGTAGTTGGGGACATTGGTTACCCTTGATCTTAGCCGACAGGATTAATGCAGTGGAAGGTATCCTTGATGACTTCTCACATGGTCATATTCCGAACATCTTTGCAGAAAGAGGATGGAACGCCGAGTGGAAATACAACAGGAAAGCATTTGTAACTAAGATTGCTATTACTGCAGCTATTACTGCCAGTTTGTTTGCAATCCTACAATCAACGAAGAAGTCGAAAGCTGAAAAGACAATTTCTCTATTAAAGAAGATGTTTATTTAAGTAAGTATTTCGGAGGAAGCATAATAATAATGCTTCCTCCGGCTATACTGCGTTAACTGCCATTTATAATCAGCTCTTTTGCTGATAGCCGTCATTGGTTTACTATAGTAAACCTAAGTTACTTTAAAGAGCAACCATCACTCAAATGAACAAGCATCTCCCTTCACCACCAGCCACCGGGAGGCATCCATACTTACCGGTATTTACAACTATTATCACTAATCTGAAAACCAGGTATTTAAAAAGTGTATTATATAAAGATCATTGTGTGATTAAATATAAAACTACAGGTGGATATTACACAAAGGCAACTTATAGTAAAACAGGAAATTGCCTAAGAAAGGAATACTTCAGAAATTACGATGAAAGTTCCGGAAAATTATCCGGTTACCTCTTCTACAAAGACTTATAAGAAATCCTTACAGTAAACAAACAGTTTCATTAGCTTTATTACAGTTACATTTCACGTATAAAGCGAAAACCATGACTGTTGAACAGCTAAAAAAGTTGCAGGCACCCTTAAAAGAAAAGTATAGGCAAGATCCCCAATCTGCTATAATCACATTAAGAGCAGAAGGTAAACTCTCCGAGGGAATCAGTTGTAGTATTCAAACGGGCAAGGCTTTGGTAGAAGCTGGACTTCATCCTGCTACGGGTGGTACTGGAGCTTTAGCTTGTTCAGGAGATATGTTATTAGAAGCATTAGCAGCATGTGCGGGGGTGACCTTAAACGCTGTAGCAACTGCTATAGAAGTACATATAAAAGATGCTATGGTAAAAGTGGAGGGAGACCTGGACTTCAGGGGAACATTAGGAGTTGCTAAAGATGCCCCTGTAGGCTTTAAAGAAATACGCATCAACTTCAATATCGACACAGAGGCTACAAACGAAAAGATTGAAACTTTAATGAAGCTTACGGAACGATATTGTGTTGTTTACCAAACCTTAAAAAGTGGAGTCGACTTAAAAATAAACATGCAGACACACACATCCACTGATGCCATTTAAAATAGGGTTGAATATTTAGTTCATTGCCCTTATTAACCTGCTACCCCATTGTTATGTGACACACTTTCAATCCAGGCTTTAACTGAGATGACATCTTTATTCATTTTCGCTGCCAGCCTATGTAACAATTCTCTCTCACCATTAGGTTCCATTTCCAGGTCTTCATCAGTTAAATCGATATTGATTTCCTGGATCATTTGTCTCACTTCATGCCATGGGGATTCTAAATTGAGTCTGTAGTCCATATGTTGATTTACAGTAAAATTAGAAAGCTTGCAGCAAATTGTTCTGCATGAGACCGTCTCTCCTTTATACCATTACAAGTAATTGCTATACTTAGTAAATTAGAGGTTCTGTCATACCTGAACTATTATAATATGAAATTGAAATACACATTCATCTACCTTTGCTATTTGATCTGTTTCAATGCGAGTGCCAATACCTTCCCTGTAAAAGCAGCACCTTTCTCCATAGAAGGAAGATGGGATATAACTATAAATATGAATGGACAAGAACTCCCTTCCTGGTTAGAAGTTCAACACTCCGGCTTTCATATGCTTGTCGGCCATTTTGTAGGTATTGCCGGAAGCGCCCGGCCCATCTCAAGGATAAATTTCACTGATAACAACATCAGTTTTTCTATACCTCCTCAATGGGAACAAGGTGAAAACGATCTCCGTTTCGAAGGTAAGGTGC
>JBLNAY010000129.1:0-25349 GCA_050259715.1 Candidatus Dadabacteria bacterium | reverse complement strand
CTATTGAAGATTGGCAGGAGGAATTATACACTTTTCGGTAAAGGACGGCAGGTGAATTTTGCATGCAGTTTTTTAACCGCTGAAAATATTAATCAGGTTTTATCTGATTATATTTCTGACCGACAGGTCGATTTTATGAGTATCGATATAGATGGTGACGATTATGCCATCTGGAGGAGCATCGAATACGTCAGACCTTCCATCGTAGTAATTGAGAATAAAATCGAGTATGGCGGTGATGATATTGTAGTACCGGCACATAAACCATTTGCAGCTTCAGAATGGGGGGCATCTATTGTGAGTATAAATAAATTAGCTGAACGAAAGGGATACACCCTGGTGGCAACCAATGCGGAGGGATTTAACGCTTTCTTTATGCGTGATGACAAGTTAAAAGAAAGTCGGCTTAAACCACTGTCCTTAAATGATGTACTTTCCGATAAGGCTATTAATAAAAGCTTTTACGATGAATCTGTGATGAAATCTTTGTATGAGCGATTAGAAAGTATAACCTAATCTGCAAATGCGGATACTGAAGGAGTAATGAGAAACCTTGAGATGCTTAATCATTGGCATCTGCTATTATCCTTGATATTATTTTGGCGTAACTGATGGAGCTATTCTGCACTAACTCTGATCCTGTGTACAACTTTTCTAGCTTCTTGCTATCGCGCTCCGCAAAGGAGAAAGCGATTAAAACAATGATGAACAAAATGACCACAATATTCTTTTCGGCAAAAATCTTCTTCATATGGTTCCAAAAACGCTGCAATATAAAAATTATTTTGCATTGCTTTTCAACCATCGCAATTATTTTAACCTGAGCAGGGACTAACGTACTTTGTTATGCGTGATTTACTACTAATAAGTAGTAATTTTTCTTGCCTTTTTGTACGAGGATATATTTTTCATGTAAAAGGTGAGAACCAGTAAGTTGAAATTGTGGAGAGGAGATCTTTTCCCTGTTCACACTTACTCCTCCGTTCTGAACCATTTTCCTCGCCTCACTTTTGCTTGGAAAGATACCAGCATCAGTTAATAGTGAAACGATATCCTTGCCATCCGATAAATCACCGGGAGAAATGTACACCTTGACAATGCCGTGGATTTGTTCAAGGTCTTCAGCAGAAAGTGAATCTATAGCTGCATTTGCCTGGTTGAACAGCTTGTTGGTAGTTTCAAGTGCCTGCTGTAGTCCTACCTGTTTGTGGACAAAGGTGGTAAGCTCTTGTGCAAGTTTTTTTTGCAATATTCTTTGAGACGGATCTTTTTTGTGTTGATCTGTCAGTTCATCAATTTCCTGTTTACTTAAAAATGTAAAAATCTTGATCCATTTTTCTGCATCTGCATCAGCTGCATTAACCCAGAACTGGTAAAAGTGGTAGGGCGAAGTCCGATCTGCATCGAGCCAAACGTTACCCTGCTCTGTTTTACCGAATTTGCCACCATCTGATTTTGTGAGCAAAGGGCAAGTAAACGCGAAAGCCTCACCACCTGCTTTTCTCCTGATCAGTTCTGTGCCGGTTGTAATATTTCCCCACTGGTCACTTCCACCCATCTGGAGTTTACAGGTTTTATTCTCATAAAGCCACAGGAAATCATAGCCCTGGATGAGTTGGTAGGTAAATTCAGTAAAACTGATCCCTGATTCGCTTTCAATTCTTTTTCTTACGCTTTCTTTGCTCATCATGTAGTTAATCGTTATATGCTTTCCTACATCCCTGATAAAGGACAGGAAGTTCATATTACGAAACCAGTCATAATTATTGACTATCTCCGCATGGTTTGGCTTATCAGATTCAAAATCAAGGAATTGCATTAATTGTTTCTTTACTCCTTCCAGGTTTTTCTGCAGTACTTCTTCGCTTAAGAGGTTTCTTTCTTCACTTTTACCGCTAGGATCTCCTACCATACCGGTAGCCCCGCCTACCAGAGCCAGAGGCTTATGTCCTGCCCTTTGTAAATGCACAAGCAAGAGAATGGGGACAAGGCTTCCAATATGTAGGGAATCTGCAGTGGGGTCAAAACCCACATACCCCGTTGTCATCTCCTTACTTAGTTGTTCTTCTGTACCCGGCATTATGTCCTGGATCAGTCCTCTCCAACGCAATTCTTCAATTATATTCATGATTTGGGTCGAAATGAGCCGCAAAAGTAGGCGTGTAATGGCAATTTATTAAGCTGAAACGCGTTTTTGTTCTGGAAAATAAGGTTGTAGATCAGCTTTTGAGATCGAAACGGTTATATTTGTTTACTGCTTTAATTAATTAGATAATCGGTTATTATCCAGTTGCTTATTTGAAAATTGCTTCAATGAAAACCATTTTATGTGTCCTGTCAGTTCTACTTTTCTTTACATCATCAGCTCAGTTCCGGAAGTATTCCAATGAATTTTTGAATATTGGTGCGGGTGCACGCGGACTAGCAATGGGTAGTTCACAGGTTGCTTCTGTTCAGGATGGTACAGCAGGCTACTGGAATCCGGCTGGTCTCGCTGGAGTTAAAGATCACCCAAGTGTGAACGTAATGCATGCCGAATATTTTGCAGGAATAGGTAAATATGATTACGCCAGTGTTGCAATACCAGTTTCGAACAATAAGAGAACTATAGGTGTTACTGCCTTACGATTCGCCGTTGATGATATCATGAACACACTTTTCCTGGTAGAACCCGATGGATCGATCAATTATAACAATATCCAGGCTTTTTCATCTGCAGATTACGCTTTTTTGCTTTCTATGGCCCAGAGTGTAAAACAAACTACCAATAAAAACGTCCAATTTGGGGTAAACGCGAAAGTCATACACCGGTCAGTCGGATCTTTCGCTAAGGCATGGGGCTTTGGACTTGATGCCGGTTTGCAGATCTATAGCAATAAATGGAAATTCGGTTTTGCGGGACGGGACATCACAACTACTTTCAATTCCTGGTCTTTCAACTTCACGGAAAAAGAAAAGCAAGCTTTATACCTCGCCAATAATGAAATCCCGGTAAAGTCCACTGAGATGACTTCTCCACGACTAGTTGTGGGAGTTGCACGTGACTTCAATATTAGTAAAAAATTGAGCTTGTTGGCAGAAACTAATCTTGACTTTACGTTTGATGGTAAACGCAATACTATTGTAAGTGCTGATCCGGTAAGTATAGATCCAAAGCTTGGAGCAGAATTAAATATCAACCATGTATTCTTTATAAGAGGTGGTATTAATAACTTCCAGAAAGCTCTGTCTGATGGAGATACGCTAAACCAAAAAAAGGTGTGGATCTATCAACCGAGTGCCGGTGCAGGCTTTCGCATTCAAAACGTCCGCATTGATTATGCATTTACTAATCTTGCCAATCAATCTAATCCTTTATATACCCATGTTTTTTCATTACAACTAGACCTGGTAAATGACAAAAACAAGAAGAAATAACTTAAGACGCCCTAAAAAACTAACTCTGATGAAAAAATTTCTAGTGGCTTTATTGGTAACCTGTAGTTTGCTTGTCAAAGCGCAGGTGTACAATAATGAATGGATAGATTACTCGAAAACTTATTACAAATTCAAAGTAGCTAAAACAGGCCTATACAGGATTCAGCAAACGACACTTTCATCAGCAGGGCTGGGGAACGTCCCTGCAGAGAATTTCCAGTTGTGGAGAAACGGTGTGCAGGTGCCATTATATATATCAGTTGCCTCCGGCATATTAGCTTCATCTGATTATATTGAATTCTGGGGAGAGATGAATGATGGTAAACCAGATAAAGAACTATACCGTCGACCTGAATACCAGCTAAACGAAAGATGGAGTTTAATAACAGACACTGCCGCTTATTTTCTGACTGTTAGTGCTTCAAGCAATCTGCGATTGACAAATACTTCAAATAATGTAACCGGAACCACATTGCCGGTAGAACCCTACTTTATGTACACAATGGGCACGTGGTTTAAGGATAAAATTAATCCTGGGTTAGCTTTTGATGTTTCAGAATTTCTGTATTCTTCTTCCTATGATAAAGGGGAAGGTTGGACATCGAGGGATATTACTACCACTTCTACAGTGACCGACGGAATGAAGTATGACAGCCTCATTATAAATCACTCTAATCTTTTTCCCTACGTCAGTGGTCCACAGGCAACTTTAAAAATTTCTGTTTCAGGAAATAATTTCAATCAGAGAAAATTAAAGGTTACAATCAATAATGATTCAGTTCTTGGGGCACGAGTAGACTCAATGAACTATTCTGTATTGTTTTCACCTGCAACTATAGCAACTGGTAACGCAAAGGTGGCTATAACTAACCTTACAGTTTGCTCGTCACCTCCATATTGTCCAACTATCGACCGGTTAGTAGTTCACAAATATGAGATTAGTTATCCGCGGCTGTTCAATTTTGGAGGATCATCAAATTTTGACTTTAGTCTTCCAGCGTCTGCAACAGGTACTTATCTGCAGATATCTAATTTCAATTATGGTTCACAAGCTCCTGTACTTTATGATATCACCAATGGTAAAAGATATGTGGCTGATATAACAGCAGCTCCTATGTTGAAATTTGTGATGGAATCATCCACAACAGAAAGACGGTTAGTATTGGTGAATGAAGAAGCTGCAAATATTACTTCCATTAACTCTCTAGAGCAGAGAAATTTTATTAATTATAATACAACTTCAAACAGGGGTGATTACCTGATCATCACCAATCCTGTCTTGTTTGCTGGACCAAGTGGAAGCAATCCTGTGGAAGACTATCGTGCTTATAGAAGTTCTGTTGCAGGTGGAAGCTACAATGCAAAAATCTACTCAGCAGACGATCTGATTGATCAATTTGGTTTTGGAATCAGGAAGAATCCTGCAGCTATCAGGAACTTTATTCGATACGCCCGAAAAACCTTTCCGGTATTTCCTCGTTATGTTTTTATTATAGGTAAAGGAGTTAATTATAAAGATCAAAGAGCTGTAGAAATTGCTGCTAATCCAACAGACTTATTGAATATAGGGAAACTTAACCTAGTACCAACGTATGGATGGCCTGCGTCAGATATACTTTTAGCTTCAGAGCCCGGGAGTTCTTCTCCTGAAATTCCAATTGGTCGTATGTCAGCCATTACTCCTGCTGAAGTGGCACTATACCTCAAGAAGGTAAAAGATTATGAACTTGCTCAAAAGACTTTTTCTCCTGTTCTCAGTGATAAAAACTGGATGAAGAATGTAGCACATATTGTGGGCACCAGTGAAGCTGGTTTAGATGCATTGCTTACACAATACATGGATACTTACAAGAGGAAAATAGAAGATACTTTATTTGGAGCAAAAGTGAGTACATTTCGTAAAACCAGTACACAAGTAGGACAACTCACTTCCGCTGATTTGACTAATCTTATCAATAATGGTGTCAGCCTGATAACGTACTTTGGACACTCTGCTGCAAACGTTCTTGACTTCAACCTGGATGAACCGCAGAATTATACTAACTATGGTAAATACCCATTATTTGTAGGCCTTGGCTGTAATGCCGGAGATTTTTTCAAATACAATCCTTTGCGACTTACCGAGAAAGAAACAATTTCTGAAAAGTATGTATTAGCGCAAGACAGAGGTACCATAGGGTTTATTGCCAGCACCCACTTTGGGGTAGTACAATATCTTGACATATGGAACTCTCGTTTTTATGATCGCATCAGCCGCACTGATTATGGTAAGCCAATAGGAGAGATCATGAAAAAAACCATAGAGGATGTTTTCGCTTCCTCTCCCCAGGATGTTGATTTTCTTGCGCGGGCAAATTCAGAACAAACAGAACTTGATGGAGATCCGGCGATTACTCTTAATTCACAGCCAAAGCCGGATTACATCATAGAAGACCAGGGTGTCAAGTTAACACCATCGTTTATTTCTATTGCTGATTCTTCTTTCAGTGTTAAAGTGACGGTGTATAATAACGGAAGAGCGACACACAAGCCTATTGTTGTACAAGTAAAAGAAACCAGAGCAGATGGATCTGTGGCAGCTATCCAAAGAGTTACACTTTCAAATGGTGTGATGTACTCTGATTCAGTTAGCATTAAAGTCCCTGTAAATTCAAGAATGGATAAAGGCGCTAACAAAATAACTGTTACAGTAGATGCAGATAATAACGTAGATGAGATGTTCGAAACCAACAATTCAATCACTAAAGACATTTTTATTTATGAAGATGAGGCAAGGCCTGTCTACCCTCTAAATCTGTCGATTGTAAATAAGCAAAACATAAAGTTGACCGCCTCTACGGCTAATCCGATGAGTGATAGTAAACAGTACAATATGGAGTTCGATACTACGGAGAGATTTAATTCCCCGTTCAAGATCACTAAAACGGTTACTTCTAAAGGTGGGCTTATTGAATTCGATCCTGGAATAACATTTATCGATAGTACAGTGTATTACTGGAGAGTGGCTATGGTTCCTGCGACGGGTGCACCAAACTGGAACACCAACTCCTTTGTTTACCTCGTAAATAGTGAAACTGGCTTTAATCAATCACATTTGTTCCAGCACCTGAAGTCTTCGACAGAAAGGATGCGAATGGATTCTGCAACACGACAATGGAAATTTGGCACCATCACTCAGAACTTGTTTGTTCGTGCAGGTACGTGGGTGACCAGTAGTGGCCAGGAAGGATCTTTTACTGTAGCAGTAAACTTTGATGACTATATCAGGCTGGCATGTAGTTTCCAATCTGTGGTATTTAATGTTTTTAACCCGGTCACTTTAAAACCGATGATGAATGCTTCTCCCGGAGGAACTACGTTATTCAGCAGTGGTCCGGTTTGTAGCGAAGGCACAAAGTGGAATTTTGAGTATAAATACACCGATAGTACTGGTAGAAGAAAAGCAAGGGACTTTATGAACATCATTCCCGATGGATCGTATGTGGTCGTTCGCTCATTTGCACTCGATCCGGTAGCATTTCCTCCACAGAATTTTCCGCAGTTTCCACAAGTGTTTGCTTCTGCCTGGAAGAGCGATGCTTCCATTTATGGCAATGGGAATACTTTATATGACTATTTAAAAGCTGCTGGTTTATCGAATATCGATAGCTTCAGTAGACCAAGGCAATTTGTTTTAATCTATAAAAAGAACGATCCATCATTCCAACCGCAAGTTGTATTTACGCAGGGAACTACAGATAATGTTACTTTATCTGTAGATTTTCAAACAACGGATAGTCTTGGGTTCATTACATCACCTCAGTTTGGACCAGCTAAGAGCTGGAAGCAATTAAAATGGAGAGGCAATTCACTGGAAGTGCCCTCAACAGACAATCCAATTGTTAGCATTATCGGTATCAGGAATGATGGGACTACATCTACTTTACTGTCCAACTTTGACCTGTCAAAACAAACTGTTGATGTAACCTCTATTAATGCTTCCATTTATCCTTTTCTACAATTAAGGATGCGAAATATTGATTCAGTGAACTACAGTCCTTACCAGTTAAGATATTGGAGATTGACTTATGATCCCGTTCCGGAAGGAGCAGTAGCTCCAAATATTACCTTAAAGAAAAAAGACACTGTAGATATTGGTGAGCCTCTGGACTTCCAGGTTGGTTTTAAAAATGTGAGTGATGGCTCATTTGATAGTATAAAGGTTAAGATTGTTATTACCGACAAGAACAATGTGCAGCATGTATTACCGTCTTTTAAGGTAGCGAAACTGGCTGCTGGTGAAATGCTGAATGTGGGTCAATTAATTGATACAAAATCTTTACTTGGTAGCAATTCACTATATATAGAATTGAATCCCGATAATGACCAACCCGAACTCTATCATTTTAATAATTTCCTGACTACAACTTTTTATGTGAGGGGAGATACATTGAACCCTGTGATGGATGTAACTTTTGATAATGTTCATATACTAAACCATGATATTGTTTCATCGCGCCCTCATGTTACGATAAAACTCAAAGATGAATCAAAATGGTTCTTATTGAATGATCCAACTAAAGTAAATGTGCAGGTAAAATACCCTGATGGCAGTTTGCATAATTATAATTTTAATTCAGACACATTAAAATTTTCGCCCGCAGCCGGTGCACCAAATTCAGACAACACTGCAACTATTGATTTCATGCCATCATTTTTGCAGGATGGTGAATACCAGTTGATTGTTTCTGGTAAAGACATGAGTAACAATAAAGCTGGAGCAATGGATTATACTGTGGTATTTCAAGTAATAAACAAGGCAATGATCTCTAACTTGTTGAACTACCCCAATCCGTTCACTACATTTACTTCGTTTGTTTTTACAGTAACTGGCTCTGAAGTGCCACAAAACATTAAGATCCAGGTGCTAACCGTTACAGGTAAGATTGTGCGTGAGATAACCAAAGAAGAACTTGGTCCAATTCATATAGGTAGAAATATTACAGAGTTTAAATGGGATGGAACTGACCAATACGGACAAAAGCTTAGTAATGGTGTTTATCTGTATCATGTTGTTACTAACCTAAATGGCCATTCATTAGAAAAGTACAAAGCGAAAGAGGACAATACAGATAAGTACTTTACAAATGGTTATGGTAAGATGTACCTGATGCGCTAAGTAATACTGTGATTACGTTATTTGATAAGTCCTGTAACAGCAGGACTTATCTTATTGTACACTGAAATTTAGTTTTATGCTCTTAACTTTTCTGTTGGTACAGGAGAGGGGATCCACTTTTCTCTTCGTCTCAATATTGGTCTTTCAACAAGTGTTGAACTGACATAACCAATAAATATATTTGACAGAAGGTAAATGCAATCAAAGAAAATCTTTGGGGTTTGGTCCGGCAAATGCTTTCTGAAGTAATTAGCTACACCAAAACCGAAAGAAAAGTGGAATAAGTAAATAGAATAGGAATAATACCCTATCCATACAATCCAACTAATCACTGGAGTAGAAAATATTTTTTCAGCTGGTTTGTTGTGTAATAAACTAATCATCAGGCATAATAAACATCCATATGATAAATAAGTTGTTGTTAGCCCATAAGTATTCATTTGAAAATCACTGATATGAAAAAATAGAAGTGGTAGACTTAATAGAATGGCTCCTAGAATTAAGTAATGCCAGTATTGTTTGATATACCCAATAAACGTTAAGGGGTGAAAATGGAAATAATATGAGATCAGAATTCCACATGCGAGTGCATCCATTCGAAAATAGGTTGGAAAATGATGTGTAAACAAAGTGAACTGCGGATGGATGCTATAGTTAATAAGCCGCAGAATAGGACTGACGGCCAACAGGAATAAACACAGAGGTACCGTCAACTTTATTCTTTTATAGTAGATGATAACAAAGGAGCATAATGCCATGAATATGTAAAACTGTTCTTCTACACCTAATGACCAACTAACGTAAATGATCCCTTCTATATAATTCTGAATAAAAAAGGTTTCAGCCAGAACCTGTTTTAATAACGGTGGTGTTCCTCTAAAATAGAAATAGACAATATTTAATAATAGAACAAAGTAAAATAGTGGCCAGATCTTTAGACCACGGCGTATCAGGAATCTCCCGGGCCGAAATGAATTTGTCAGTTTATATTCATTGAATATAATCCCGGAAATAAAGAAACCACTTAATACAAAAAACAAGTCCACTCCTGACCACCCAATATGAACAAATAGTTTTGTTATTTCATAATGTTCAAACATCACCATGAGTACTGCAATGCCTCTTAGAAAATCGAGGCTTTTGTATCTCTGTCTTATCGACATCCCGGTAAGTTGTTTTTGTCCGTGGAATCAAACATTAAAATCAATTTTTCTTTTAATAAGCACCTGGATAAATAGAAGAATAAAAACTAAGGAGCCAATACTAATCCAGAATGCTAGTTTAAGGTCCCAATCACTGTAGCTAAGAATAATTTTATGTGCACCTGCTGGTACCTCAAACCCCATAAAACTCAAATTAACTCTCTTCAGTTTAACGGTGCTGGAATCAATTTTTAAATGCCATCGTGGGTAATAATTTTGAAATAGACAGTACAACCCTGGTTCAGTTGAATTTACCATTAATTGAAATTCATTAGGAGTGAAATTGACCACAAATGAACTGTAACCTTTCGATTTGGGATATTTTAATTGATCTTTAATGGGATCATCTACTATTACATATCTGGCCGGACTGCTTATAATTCGTGATGTGTCCGAAACTCCTACAATAGTATCACCCCTATAAAAAATTGGATAACTAAGTATAGTATTTCTTATCCTGTTATTAAACCAAAATGTATTTTGATCAAGTAAGTTACTGGGGGTAATTCTATAGTCTACCCGTCCAATTTTTTTATTATACATGTTGGCAGTTCCTATCTCATCATAATACTTCATTCCATCAGCACTATTCGATGCAATGGAAACTTTCAAATCTGGCTTAATGAATGATTTTACCTGAACACTATTTAAAACTCCTTCAATACTATTTACTGAATCTTTTTTAACTACAGTAAAAGGTTGAACCAACATTGCCATCAAAACTGAATTAGCAAGTGCAGAAAAGAGTAACCAATTAGTATTAAACTTCTTAATCAGAAACAGGTATATAGCTAAAAAGAATGGAACCTGGAGCAGGAGGTTTATTAACAAGAGCTCAGAAAAAGTAAGTGAATCAATAAGCTTCTTCATACTAGCTGCATTGAAGGTGCTCAAGCTGTTATCGTTAAAAAGTGACGCTTTGCCGGTTAAACTCCACGCAAAGAGCCCCACAAAAAACAGTAGTAAAAGAAAGCCTGTAATACGATATTGTCGCTTGTAACCAGATGGATTTGCCTGGACTTCAGCGAACATGAAAGCAGCTAAAAGGCAGCCAAAGAAAATGGTGAATAATTTTGCATTTGCAGGGTGCCGGAATGTTTTCATTAATGGAAGAACATAATAACTGATGATCCTAATTCCACCCATTTCTCCAAAGCTAAATAGCAACGAAAGCAAGAAGCCCCATTTGCAATATCGAATAAACCTGCTTTTTGTAGGGGTCAGAAAACCTAATAATACAAGAGCGAAAGTGATCAAACCATAATAACTATTTCGTTCAAGGGGATCAGTGATAGATGCAAATGATACTTTCCATACCGGCAGGGGAGTAATCCAGGAAAACAATAAACCCGGGTGAAGCGGATTGCTCATTACCTCTTCATAACTGGCTCCTGAGCCTCTTTCTGAAAGGGGAAGGAATTCTGCATAAGAAAGAATAGCAGGTAATGAAAGCGCAAGGAAAGAAACTGCAATTGCGCAATGCAACTTTAGTAATTCGAATCTTGCATTATTCTGCCGGTTTTCTTTTTTCCAAAGATGTAAGAGTAGTACAAACAGCAGCGCATACGCAGTCAGTATAAAGTCGGCAGGATATGCAGTAGTAAATAAAAGCCACAGGAAAATGGAAGTTGTTAAAGCAAATTCCCATCTTTTTTCCTTTAACGTTCGATAGTAAAACAACAATGTAAATGGCATAAAAGAAGAAGCACTAATCCAGTTCAGAAATTGAGCAGAATCACTATTAAAGCCACAAAGCATAAAAGCCGTTCCTGCCAACAGGGCAGCACTGTCGTTACCCGTAAAATATTTAGCCAGGAAATACATCCCAACACCACTCAAATAAATATAAAGAAGTGTTTCATTCTGCAGTGTTTTAAGTGTGTACGGACCAAATAATGAAAATATCTGTACAACCGGGTTCCACACACCTGATTGCATATCTCCATGTAGAGGATATCCAAGATTCAAGTAAGGTGACCAGAAAGGCCAGAAACCATGTGAAATAGAATCACTTATTTGGTAACGTACAGGGAGAAAATAGTTTAGTGCATCATTCTTTAAGCTGAAAACATGGAAGGTTAGTGGCCAGTACGCCATTAAACAACAAATAAGAAGTACCAGTAAATTGATGAAATTAGTCCGGGTATTTTTATTTACTGTCACTCTTATAGGATTTGAAAAGTGTTCTCATCTCTTTTAATACCAGGGGAAAAGACAATATGTTGATCTTTGAATCTTTCACGTTCTTCCATTCGTTCAACGGGACTTCCAACCCACGATAGTTGTTGCTTAATTGTCGTATCCTTAATAGTATCTCAACATCAAAGAACCATTTTGTAAAGAAGGGGGTAGCAATCACCTGCTGAATTAATGCTGCCTTAAAAATCTTTGCGCCACATTGGGTATCATACACTCCCAATTTAAATTTAGAGTCAATAAGAGTGGCAATGCTTCTGCCTACAAGATGTCTTGTTGTTGAACGTTCAATCTTACTATCTATTTTCTTAATCCGGGAGCCAAGGAGGTAATCTGCATTTTTTTGCTCGGCAATTGTTTTTAGCTCATAGAACTCCTGCAATGTTGTGGAAAGATCCGCATCCAGATAGCCTACTATGGAATACTGGTGAGTAATTGCATATAGCAATCCATTCCTTACAGCTTCTCCCTTTCCGGCATTTATAGTCATATCTACAATTCGGAATTGTTCTGAAGATTGTTGTAATTCCAGTAGACGTGATTTTGTATTATCAGAACTTCCATCATTAACCATTATGAACTCTACATCAGGATGCGACCGGGCAAAAAGGGTAAATTCGGCTATGTTTAGCCGTGCGGCTTCATTATAACAGGGTACTATTATGGCAAAGGCTGACATATGCAGTAGCAGGTTAAACCCGGAATACGTATTCCAACCTGCGAAAGATACCAAGAGAATTTAAATTCTACCCAAAAAAGGTTTTTCAAAAGATCTGTGATGAAACGGCCACCTTTCCAATTGTAAAGTGTACTTTGTTTATAGCCCCTGTTGAATAGTCTTTGCACACTTCTTACTATAAATAGACTTTGGAAGAAATAACCGGTATTTCGAACAGCATACCCTGATTTTTCTACCATCTGTTTTAAATCTTTACAGGTATATCTTTTAAAATGGCCAAGTTCCTCATCATGGCGACTAAAGAGAAATTGCCATGCAGGCACCGTTACAAAAACAAAGCTGTTGCTTTCCAGGTGATTCTTTAAATCCACAAGAACTACTTCGGGTTTTTCTATGTGTTCCAGCACATCCATCAATATTGCACCATTAAATTTTCTACCAGCGGAAGAAATATCTTCCAAAAAAGAAATATTTCTTAGCCCACTTTCTGTTATATTATGAACAATGTAATTGGAGTAATTATTATCTATGGCTATAATAGTATTTTCGGGGAATTTGCGTGCAAGGGATTTCGCAATGAAAGCATCACCGCTTCCAATGTCAACCAGAGAAACTTTTTCATTAAAGAGTTTATCAACGAAGTACATTAAAATCTTCGATCGCACCAGTTCCCATGGATGTCTTTTAAAATCAGTACCTATTTGTTTTAATTCAATAAGATCCATCAAAAAGTCTTTACATGATCCCGTATCGTAAATTACTGCTCAAAATACTTATTAGAAGCTTAAGTGGAAAAGAATAATTAATTACCGGCTTACCAAAGGAACATAACTAATAATTTCCCGTAGGTAAACCTGCATAGAAATAAATATCTTGATGCATTTTAAGAGGCATCAAGAGGGATTACTTTACTGAATCATGAAGAATCCGTACTCTCGTATTTCTTATTTACAACTCTATTGAATGCTTAACAGGCTGGAAGATCGATTGAAAAATTTACTGGCTACAAATTCATTTACCATAGGAGTATTGGTAGTAGCTATAGCAGGGCGCTTGCTCCAGCTCCTTTATTTATTCAACATCCGCTCCGATAGGTCTTTCCAGTTATTAGCTACAACCAATCTTTTGAAGGGGTATGGAATAAGTCTCGCAGAAGTGAACACCGCCGATTTAAGTCACATCATCTATACACCACTCATTAACTGGCCACCTGCTTACTCTCTAATAATAGCACCCTTATATGTTTTATCAGGACATAATTACTTAATTGCAGCACTAACGCTTGATATATTAGCTGCAATAGTCTTAATCCTTATTTCCAGAGCAATTCTCAAGCTCCTCCACGTTTCCCCTTATGCGATAAGCCTATATACGATTACATCAGGGTTGTTTATCTACCCATTTTATTTCATATCCTCATCTGATTCTATAGCTGTTACTGTATTTATTATTGCTGTTTATTACAACTTCCAGGTTTTGATAAAGGAGCGGGCTTCTGCTCTGCAAATGATTATACTTGCTTTTTCCCTTTTAGTATGTGGGGCTTTGAAGTACCTGTTTATCCCGATGGTATTCGTTCCTCCTTTTTACCTTTTAATAAAGGGGATAGTTCAACGAAAATATATTTTTAAGAAAACGGCCATCATAGCATTTATAATAATTTGTGCAGGGCTATCAATCTTATTCATTTATCAACTAAACCGCAGCGGATCGGTTGCTTATGTCAGTTCGGGAAGAACAGGATTCTTCCCTCAAAACCTTTTGAATGTTTATCCCTTTATTGTTGCTGCTTTTATAAACCCCGCGACGATAACAACTCTTTTTTCTACATATTACCATGCGAGCCCGCTATTCGCCATTATTCAATTTTTCAATATCCTCTTGTTTATATTAGTATGTTACTCACTCATTCGGATATTCATTAAGAGAAAGTTGCCATGGTTAGTTTCTCAGGATTTTTATGTATTCTCAGTGCTTGTTTCATTATCCCTTCTGCTGTTGTTAGCAGCGCTTTCATTACGAATTTCAACAACGGAAGAACTACCGGGTAACTGGTGGACTTTCATACAGGAACCAAGATATTACGGTCTACCCATAGTACTTATCCAATTAACGGCTTTCATACTTCTTAGTGAGTCAGCAACTAAGCTTAGGAGGCGCTGGAGATATATTTTTTACGTTCTCTTTACTTTTCTCCTGTTAGAAACTTTACATGGAATAGTATTTTCAACTCACAGGTTATTTAAACTTCATCAGGAGGAGTATAGCTGGCAGGCAGATTTGCATTTTCAGAAGTATGCAGACCAACTTATACGAAATCTTAGAAGGGAATATAACCTGCCCATAGTTGTTTATGCCTCTTCCTATTACATGGCTAACAGAGTTGGTTTATATAGTCATGTTCCCATTTTATATATCAATTCAGGTAGGCTTAATACCACTAAGCCCGTTATATTGCTGGAAATACTCAATAAAGCGGATGCCCTTAAATCCACATCATTTACAAAATCAAGAACGGCAGGTTATTATAATGGGTTATACTTTTATGCACACTATGTCACCAGTCGTTGATTATAGTAAAGTATATGTACTTGTTCCGGTTTATAACGAATCTGAAACTATTCTTTCGGTAGTTCAGGATCTAGCCCGGTATAATTACTCAATAGTCATCATTGATGATGGTTCTACTGCAGATATATATTCCCTGGTAAAACATTTGCCAGTATACTATTTACGACACCTGGTGAATCTTGGGCAGGGCGCGGCACTCCAGACAGGGATAGAATTCGCACTATCAAAGGGAGCGGAATATATGGTAACTTTTGATGGTGATGGGCAGCACCGGGCAGATGATGTGGAGCGATTACTGATGTATTTAATTTCTAATGATCTTGATATCATCTTAGGATCCCGTTTCCAGGAAGAAAGTTATCATAACATGCTCTCTCAAAGAAAATACCTTTTGCAATTAGCAAGGTATTTGAATTTCCTGTTTACCGGTTTACTTCTTTCTGATGCTCACAATGGCTTGCGGGTTATGAAAGCTTCCGCCGCAAAAGTGTTACGAATAACACAAAACCGGATGGCACATGCGACAGAGATCATATCCGCTATAAGAATACATGCATTAAAATATAAGGAGATGCCGGTGCAAGTGTTTTATACACCTTACACACTCCAAAAGGGCCAGAATCTCTGGTCGGGTTTCAGGATTATTTTTGATTTATTATTAAATAAGATATTCGGATGACAGGTATACAAATAATACTCATAGCAGGTGTAGCTACCATTTTCCTTTATTATACTTTTCGTTTGCGCAGTGCGCTCATAGATATGCTGGCATTGTCGGTATTTTTGATTGTTGCCATATTTTTTATATTGGTTCCGGACTATACTACCACTATAGCACATAAACTCGGAGTAGGCAGGGGTGCAGATATGTTGTTCTATTGCTGTATTCTCCTGTTTCTTTTCACTATTTTAAAAATGTTTGCACATATAAGGAGGTTAGAAAGAACCCTGACAGAGTTGGTACGGAAACAGGCTCTTTCAAATGCTATGAATTCAAAAGATGGTGGTCAGAATGCACCACTGGAGTAGTCTTATCCCTGGTAGACTTATAATTGACTTTGGTAAGCTTTTGGTAAGCTTTTGCATAGGGTTTTACATGGACAAAAGCTTACCAAAAGCTTACCAAAAGCTTACCAAAAGCTATGTAAACCTTATGGTTAGTCTGCCATGAGACTACCCTGACGCAGTTTGTTCAAGCGACAATTTCCGCAGGATATATTTTCCCAACATATCAAATTCAAGGTTAACCGCTACTCCCTTCTTAACCTGTTTGATATTCGTGTGTTCGAAAGTATAAGGGATTATTGAAACGGTAAAAGTGGTTTGTGTTACATTAAAAATGGTCAAGCTGATGCCATTAAGGGAGATCGATCCTTTTTCGATAACAAGTGGAGCAAATTGTTTGGGAAAGCTGAAAACAAAATCATAACTACCGTCTTTATTAGTTATATCCTCGCATATTCCTACACAATCAACATGCCCCTGGACGAAGTGCCCGTCCAGTCGCTTCATTGGCTGCAGGCTTTGTTCGAGATTAATGAGGCTGCCTTTTCGCCAATCACCTAAGTTGCTCTTTTCCAGTGTCTCTGCTATGGCTGTTACCCTATGACGGTTTTCCTTCACTTCCTCTACTGTCAGGCAAACGCCATCGTGTGCAACACTTTGATCTACTGTAAAAGCATGGGAGAGGGGTGACTGGATCCAAAAAGTTTTGTTTGTTCCTGAGATTTCGATCTCAGCCACCTGCCCGGTGGATTCTACTATACCTGTAAACATTCGATAAAATTCGGGTACTTTTTGCATTTTCTTTTGGTTTCAAGGAGGAAAGACTACTATCTTTGCCTTCCGAAATTTTTAAAGGAGGTATAAAGCATGCTAATTATCGATTCAAAAGACTGCGAAAACATAGATAAAGCCCTTAAGAAGTATAAGAAGAAATTCGAGAAGGCTAAAATCTTGTTGCAGTTGCGTGAAAGACAAGCTTTCACAAAACCATCTGTCAGACGCAGAAACCAGGTTTTGAAGGCTGTTTACAAGCAAAAGATAGCAAGCGGAAAAATAGAAGCATAAGCTTCCTGCCTCTACACCATATTTCATAGCTGCAAAGTTTTTACTACTTTGCAGCTATTGTTTTATATGGAATATGCTTTCCTCCTTATCCAGCCATTTATAAATCATCTGAAATTTGAAAAGCGTTATTCCAAACACACTATTCTCTCCTACACTAATGATCTCACTGCTTTTTTTCAATACCTGTTTGAACAATACGGGGAACTGGCAGTAGACCAGGTATCTCATACATATGTAAGATCCTGGCTGGCCTCTCTGAAAGACAAAAAAATGACTGCCAGGAGCATCAACAGGAAAATATCTTCTTTAAAATCCTTTTTTAAGTATCAACTGAAAATAGGCGTCATAAGGCAAACGCCGATGGCGAAGATCATTGCCCCGAAGAATCAAAAAAGATTGCCGCACTTCCTTTCCGATAAAGAAATGGAATTGCTGTTTACACATGTGGAATTTCCTGACACATGGAAGGGAAGTACCGATCGGCTAATTCTTCTATTATTATATAATAGTGGTATCCGCCTGGCTGAACTCATTGATCTAAAAGAAAACCAGGTCAATTTTTCGAACAGCACTTTTAAAGTTCTGGGTAAAGGGAATAAGGAAAGAATATTGCCCCTGAAGAACGACCTAATGGTCGAACTAAGGTCGTATATCAGGAAAAAGGAATCTAACTTCAGTCAAGTTGCTGATAACCTGCTAGTTAATGAAAAAGGAAAGACTTTGGACAGAAAGTCCGTATATACATCTGTCCACTACTATCTAACCCTGGTTACAAAGATCGAAAAAAGAAGCCCCCATGTATTACGGCACACCTTTGCAACGCATTTAACTAATAATGGAGCGGATTTGAATGCCGTTAAGGAACTTTTAGGCCATTCCAGCTTAGCTGCCACGCAGGTTTATACCCATAATACCATAGAAAAACTAAAGAATGTTTATAAAAAGTCTCATCCAAGGGCATAGAGCATTTTTGGCAAAAAAATTAGGTGATTCTCTTTGGTAAAAACTAGAGTATGAATTAACTTCATACTGCCTCTTAATCTTAGTTCTTTGACTATTTTTTTCACGAATAAAACAATTTCTATGATTGTACATGTTCAAGCAGTTCACTTTGATGCTGATACTAAACTTGTAGATTATGTGACTACAAAAGTTAAGAAGCTTCAACAATATCATGATCGGATCATCAAGGTGGATGTATTTCTCATTTTAGATAATGTGGTACATACAATTAAGGACAAAATCGCAGAAATTAGAGTGCATGTGCCAAAGTCAGATTTTTTCGTAAAGTCAACCAGCAAATCCTTCGAAGCCTCTTTTGATGAAGCTTTTGAAGCTATTATCCAACAAATAAAAAAGAAAAAAGAAAAACAGGCAGCTTAAATAAGTATAAAAGACCTCTTAAAAAAAGAGGTCTTTTCTTTTTTAAATATTTTGTTCAATTTTTTCCTCCTCATATTTTTCTAATAGTCATTTTCCTTTACCTTTGCCTTCCCAAAAACGGGGGTAGCTCTTTTTTGTTACGGTTTCAAGCCACAATTAGCTGATTTATAATGTTGTTTTAGAAAGAAACTCCTATTACTGGCTAGTGGAAATTGAAGAAAATAAGCCACTTTAGCTCAGCCGGTAGAGCAACTGATTTGTAATCAGTAGGTCGTTGGTTCGATTCCGACAAGTGGCTCAATACTGGCGGAAAATGGTGGAAACATCATTCAGTAGGGCAGGTTCCAGAGCGGCCAAATGGGGCGGACTGTAAATCCGCTGTCTTTCGACTTCAGTGGTTCGAATCCACTCCTGCCCACGAAAGATTAGTTCTTTTTTTTCAGACGGTACTACCGTTCTTTTTTATTAGAATAAGGTAGTGACGGATAAGTAAAGAGATTAAGCGGAAGTAGCTCATTTGGTAGAGCGATAGCCTTCCAAGCTATAGGTGGCCGGTTCGAGCCCGGTCTTCCGCTCAAGGAGGAGAGTCAATAAAAGTCAAATGGAAAGAATGTCAACAGGCTTCTTGAGACTCATTTGACCCACTGACTTCAATGACTCAAGAAGCCGTTGTAGCTCAGTGGTAGAGCACTTCCTTGGTAAGGAAGAGGTCAAGGGTTCAATTCCCTTTAACGGCTCAAAAGAGATTGGCCAAAACAGGTAGCTGTAAGGCAAAAGATTGAGAAGTTCTGGATTAATTCTTAGATATTTGAATTAACACCGGAACTTTGTAGATGAAAATAGATAATAGAATTATTTAAACTCCACAACTAAAAACAGATAAAAATGTCTAAAGAGACCTTTAAGAGGGAGAAACCTCACGTTAATGTTGGTACCATTGGACACGTTGACCATGGTAAAACAACTTTGACTGCCGCTATTACTGAGATCCTTGCTAAAAAGGGATTAGCGACAGCAAAAAAATACGATGAAATTGACGGTGCGCCAGAAGAAAAAGAAAGAGGTATCACCATCAATACAGCTCACGTTGAATATCAAACAGCTAACCGTCACTATGCTCACGTGGATTGCCCGGGTCACGCGGACTACGTAAAGAACATGATCACTGGTGCTGCTCAAATGGACGGAGCTATTTTAGTTGTGGCTGCTACAGACGGTCCTATGCCTCAAACAAAAGAACACATCCTCCTGGCTCGCCAGGTTGGCGTTCCCCGTATTGTGGTATTCATGAATAAAGTGGATCTGGTGGACGATCCGGAACTTTTGGAACTGGTAGAAATGGAGATCCGTGATCTTTTAAGTTCCTATGGCTTCGACGGAGATAACACACCAATTATCCAGGGTTCTGCAACCGGTGCTTTAGCCGGTGAAGAAAAATGGGTTAAAGGTGTTGAAGAATTGATGGATGCTGTTGATAGCTACATCCCATTACCTCCTCGCCCGGTTGATCAACCGTTCCTGATGTCAGTTGAAGATGTATTCTCTATTACTGGTCGTGGTACTGTTGCTACCGGCCGTATCGAAAGAGGTCGTATTAAAGTAGGTGAGCCGGTGGAAATTGTTGGTTTGATTGATCAACCACTGAATTCTGTAGTTACCGGGGTTGAAATGTTCCGGAAATTACTGGATGAGGGTGAAGCTGGTGATAACGCAGGTCTGTTGTTACGTGGTATTGAAAAAACCCAGGTTCGCCGTGGTATGGTAATCTGTAAACCAGGTTCTATTACTCCTCACACAGAATTCAAAGGTGAAGTATATGTGTTGAGTAAAGAAGAAGGTGGACGTCACACTCCATTCTTCAATAAGTACCGTCCTCAGTTCTATTTCCGTACAACTGACGTTACCGGTGAGTGTGAATTACCTGCAGGAACAGAGATGATCATGCCTGGTGATAACACCTCATTGACTGTTAAATTGATCCAGCCGATAGCAATGGAGAAGGGTTTGAAGTTCGCTATTCGTGAAGGTGGTCGTACAGTGGGTGCCGGCCAGGTTACTGAAATCTTAAAATAACATGACCTCGCCTCCTTATAAAGAGGCAATTGGGTCGGTTACTATACATTTGCAAAGTACTTAGGCTGTCGTCTAAGTACTTTGTTTTATTAGTTCTTGATTTTACCAATTTATTGGTAGGGTATACGGGCATAGTTCAACGGCAGAATAGCGGTCTCCAAAACCGTTGATGGGAGTTCGAATCTCTCTGCCCGTGCTGATAATGTTTAATGTTCAAGAGTTTATAAACTTTCCAACTTTAAACTTCAAACTTTTTGTTATGAATAAAATATCAACATACTTCCGGGAGTCTTATAAAGAGCTTTTGGAGAAGGTGACCTGGCCTAACTGGACGCAATTACAACAATCAACAATGATTGTATTAGCGGCAACTTTGTTGATCACAGCAGTGGTAGCCCTCATGGATTTTGTTGCTTCCGGTGGTCTGAAGTTTATCTATAAATTTTTCTAAGTAATGGAAGCTACTGAACAAAATACCCAGGAGCCCCAACAACAGGAGACCAAATGGTATGTACTGCGTGTTGTGAGCGGTAAGGAAAAAAAGGTTAAAGAATACCTGGATAAAGAAATATCCAGGGGAGGCTGGGGAGATGTTGTGAAGCAGGTTTTCCTTCCGGTTGAAAAAGTTTACAAGGTTCAGAATGGAAAGAAAGTAATGCGGGAGAGAAACTATTATCCCGGATACGTGATGATTGAAGTGGCTGATGGTAAATTAAGTGATGATCTCCGGGATACCGTGAAGAATACAACTAACGTAATTCACTTTTTAGGAAAAGAAAATCCTATTGCTTTACGGAAAGCTGAAGTGAATAAGATGTTAGGTAAGATGGATGAAATGGCGGAAGCAGGTGGCGTAAGCATGAGCGAGCCATTCATTGTTGGAGAAACCATTAAAATCATTGAAGGTCCGTTCAACGATTTCAATGGAGTGATTGAAGAAGTAAACGATGAGAAGAAGAAGCTGAAGGTTACTGTAAAGATTTTCGGCCGTTCAACACCTGTAGAATTGAACTATATGCAGGTAGAAAAAATCAGCTAAAACTCCCTTTTGAAAATATATTAGCCATCCAACCGGATGGCTTTTTTGTTAGTTTAAACACTCGTTTAACGAAATAGTGGAAGAAAGAGGTGAGAAGAATCCAAGAAATTATTACCTTTGCGACCCCAATTAGTTCTTTAGAGTTCCCGCTATGCGGGATTGAGGAATTTGGGAGACTGAGTAGATAATCGAAAGGTCGTTTGAACCAATAAATCGAAGAAAATGGCAAAAGAAATCACTGGCTATGTAAAGCTACAGTGCAAGGGTGGCCAGGCTAACCCTGCACCTCCAATTGGTCCGGCATTGGGTTCCAAAGGTGTTAACATCATGGAATTCTGCAAACAATTCAACGCCAGGACTCAAGACAAAATGGGAAAAGTTCTTCCTGTATTACTTACTGTTTATTCTGACAAGTCTTTTGACTTTGTTATTAAAACTCCTCCCGCAGCAGTTCAACTTAAGGATGCCGCTAAAATTCAAAGTGGTTCAAAAGAGCCAAACCGCGCTAAAGTAGGCAAGGTAACCTGGGCACAGATCGAAGAGATTGCAAAAGATAAGATGCCTGACCTTAATGCTTTCACTTTAGAAAGTGCCATGAGTATGGTGGCTGGTACAGCTCGCAGCATGGGATTAACTGTAGAAGGTACAGCTCCCTGGCAGAAATAATTTGAACAATCTTTAAACGTATTTAAACATGGCATTCATTCCTAAAAAAAGAAAAGTTGCGAATACAAAGGTTGACGCAACTAAATCATATACTTTGAAAGATGCTTCTTCTCTTGTTAAAAGTGTTACTACCTGCAAGTTTGACGCATCTGTTGATCTGCACATCCGCCTGGGTGTTGACCCTAAAAAAGCTGACCAGGCTATTCGTGGTACTGTGACTTTACCACACGGTACGGGTAAAACAAAAAGAGTTCTGGTTCTTTGCGGTCCTGACCAGGAAGCTGCAGCTAAAGGCGCCGGAGCTGATTATGTTGGTCTTGATGAATTTGTTCAAAAGATTGAAGGTGGCTGGACTGATGTAGATGTGATCATCGCAACACCTGCCGTGATGCCTAAGATTGGTCGTTTAGGAAAAATATTAGGACCTAGAAACCTGATGCCGAATCCTAAAACTGGTACCGTTACTAATGATGTAGCTAGTGCAGTAAATGAGGTGAAGGGTGGTAAAATCGCATTCAAGGTTGATAAAGCAGGTATCATCCATGCTTCTATTGGCCGTGTATCATTTACACCTGAGAAAATTGCAGCTAATAGCCAGGAATTGATTAATGCAATTATTAAGGCTAAACCTGCTACTGCAAAAGGTACCTACCTGAGAGGACTTACTATGGCAGCAACCATGAGTCCGGGTATTAGCATTGACACTAAATCATTTGTTCATTAATCCGACCAGGATCAAAAAATACTACAATGACGAAAGATCAAAAAAATGAAGTTATAGAAGCGTTGAAGGAAAAGTTTTCCCAATACAACAACTTCTATGTTACCAATACAGAAGCTTTGACTGTTGGCCAGGTTGGAAAGTTGCGTCGTATTTGTTTCAACAAGAAAGTTGAAATGAAAGTTGCAAAGAATACTTTGATTAAAAAGGCCTTGGAAGCTTTAAATGAAGAACGTTTCTCCAATGTGTTTGATTCTTTAAATGGAGTTACAGCTTTGATGTTTTCCGAGAACCCCAAAGAACCAGCACTGATCATCTCTGATTTCAGGAGAGACAGTAAAGGTGAGCTCCCTACATTGAAGGCGGCATTCATCGATGGTGATGTATTCTCCGGTGATAACCAATTAGAGAGCCTTAAGACCTTGAAGAGCAAAAATGATCTTATTGGTGAGATCATCGGGTTACTTCAGTCTCCTGCTAATAATGTTATGTCTGCATTGAATGCAGGTGGAAAGCTGGCCAGCCTTGTAAAAGCTTTAGAAGAAAGAGCACAGGCTTAAATTTGTAAATTCCTATGTCTTCGGGAATAAGTGAAGACAATAATATAAACCTTCCGCCGGAGTCGATGACTGTGAAGGCGGTTTAAAAAGTAAAAAAATGGCAGATTTAAAATCATTCGCTGAGCAACTGGTAAACCTATCAGTAAAAGACGTAAACGAGTTAGCTAAAATTTTAAAAGAAGAGTACGGTATTGAGCCTGCTGCTGCAGCTGTTGCTGTTGCCGGACCTGCTGCTGGTGCTGCTGCTCCTGCTGCTGAAGAAAAGACATCTTTCAATGTAGTATTGAAAGCTGCCGGTGCTAACAAACTGAACGTAGTTAAGATTGTTAAAGACTTGACAGGTTTGGGTCTGAAAGAAGCAAAAGATCTTGTAGACGGTGCTCCAAAACCAATTAAAGAAGGTGTAGATAAAGCTACTGCTGAAGATTTAGCTGCTAAGCTGAAAGAAGCAGGTGCTGATGTTGAAATCGCATAAGTAATTCTTTAATGGAATTTATTAGAAAGAGGCCCCATGGCCTCTTTTCTTTTTTTCGATACAGAATATACTATAAACCTATTTAGATGATTGTTTTGGGAGACGTACCGGAGAAGATTACAAACTTAAATAAGGTTTCATCTTACTAAAGTTTTTTTCGTCGATGACATTGATCTTGAGAAGATCTTCAATGCTGGTAAAATTCCCATGTTGATTTCGAAATTCAACGATGGCATTAGCTATTTTCCAGCGGATGTAAGGATGTGATTTTAACTGCTCTTTGGTGGCCGTATTAATGTTTAGCACCTTAACAACAGGTTTAGAAATAACAATATAACGCTTAATAAGCTGAAAAGTGGAATCCGGTAAGTTATACACTTCCGCCAGTTGCTCTATACTATAGAATCCACCCAATAAATCTCTGAATTTTATAATTCGGGCACTCAGTTTTGTACCTATGCCAGGGAGCGCCTCTAATGCTGTAGAATCGGCTGTATTTACATCAACCAGGGGGATTTTAGTTGGATTAGCACTACTGTAATGTTGTGGCTGTTGCGGGTACGATGGGCTTATTCTGGCAGGAATAACTATGTAATTTTCCACTCTATTATAGAACCCCACGGGCATACTCCATATCTTAAGTAGGTCTTCTTTTTTATAGAACTTTCCGCCTTTATTCCTGTAATTTAAAAGGATTCGGGTGGTTCTTTCGTTCAATCCCAGCCTCTTCCATTCGGAAGGAGAGATGGAGTTTGGATCAAAATAAAAGAGTTCACCTACTATGTAAGCATCGCTTCTTTCAGGTCTTTCAAAGCTCGTAACTGGATAAGTTTCTTCTGTTGCTTCATATTTTGGCTCAGGTTGGTGACGAAAAGTATCTATTGACTTGATCAAAGTTGAGTCTGGAGTTATACTTACAGGAGTTTTATTGTCAAACAGGCGAGAACCAAAACTTCCAAACATAACTAATGCTATGATGGTAAGGAGTCCGAGGCGTTCTTTCCTGGAAAATGTGAAGTATTCCTTAACAAATCTTTTAAACATTTGCAAAAAAACACATGTATTAAGGATTTACAAAATTTTTTGTGGCGTAATATTTGTGAAACCCAAAAACTTGTTTGTGTAGCTTAAATGCTTAC
>JBLNAY010000128.1:0-15076 GCA_050259715.1 Candidatus Dadabacteria bacterium | reverse complement strand
CCCTCTACAGGACCTCTTAACCATACTTCCGGTAACTTTGTTGTAGTCATTCGATAACGTTTAGATGGATACTCAAGTTATTACATAAAACAATTGTATGGACAGCAGAGATACCGTTATTTCACCAGAGAACTTCCTGGATATGCTGGGCAGTTATCTTCAACATCAATCTATGGTAGCCCTGCTCGTTGATAGTGATGGTTTAACCAGGATAGAAGGAAAAATACATTCTTTAACCTTTGTTGGAGAAACTACTTTAGACACGAAGGTGACACTGGATAACGGCTATTCATTTTTCCTGCACCAGATGATTGCCGTAAATGGAAAGTTCCGTTCTGATTATTCTGAATGCTGAACTTTACAACTTTATTCAGAGAAAGAGTTATCCTTTTATAGAGATTAGCCTTCGCATCTACTATTAAATGCCCCACTATTAATTGATGCTCTGTCGATCCAGGGTGAATTATCAAACCGGCAAAGTTGTAATCGTAAGAATAATTATAGATCTTACCAATAGAAAAACATGCAGGGATCAACTATTTCAATTAGGTATATGAACAGAGTATTGTTATTGTTTTTAATTGCCGCTTTAGTGGGCTGTAAAGGAGATTTTACAAGTAATAAGAAACTAAAAGCTGAAGTTGATAGCCTGCAACAACAACTGGCAAACACATACAAGCCAGGCCTGGGTGAATTCATGAGTAGCATACAGATCCACCATTCTAAACTATGGTTTGCAGGGCAACATCAAAACTGGCAATTGGCTGACTTTGAAATACACGAGATAGGAGAAGCACTTGAAAACATTAAGAAGTTTAATAGAGACCGCCCCGAAATAAAAGAGATTGACATGATCGACAATTCTATTGACAGTGTATCAACTGCAATTAAGAAACACGATCTGCTCTTGTTTAATATGAGCTACAATACACTGACCAATAGTTGCAATAACTGTCATAAGGCAACAGATCATGCATTTAACCGAATCATTACACCTCAATCTCCACCGGCAACAGACCAGGCATTTTAGACTCCCTGTACTAAGTTAAAGTAGTGTTTTCCTCTTAATTTTAATCGATTAGGTATTTATTCTTATTGCACAGCTCAGTTAAAGAGTGTTTATTTGTGTCACAGTCCAACTATCCTATTAAAGATTAACAGGCAATCCGTTCCGATTGAAAAATAATTATTGGAAAATCATAACTGCCTGATATTTTACCCCGCATTTGCGGGGTTTATTTTTTATAAGATTTTAATATAATTCCTTATTGGTACCTACTTTGTTAGTTACAATACACCAATTGAGTAGGATGGAAAATGAGCAATATTATCACGTATTTTTAGCAGATGATGATCGCGATCAAGGATTACTATTTGAACGGGTGCTGAAGCAGGTGGATCCAAATATTGAACTAGCCATTGAGAATAATGGATCGGATTTATTAGATCATCTTGAAAAAGAGATCCCCGATCTTCTCTTTCTTGACTTAAAAATGCCCAGGAAGAATGGATATGAATGCCTCAGTGAGATACGGAATCACTTAAAGCTCTCTGATTTACCCATTGTTGTGTATAGCAGTTCCTCTCATATGTCTGATATAGCAAAAGCCTATGAACACCATGCTGACCTGTACATGGTAAAGCCTTTTAACTCTCAACATCTGAGAAACGCACTTCATTCAATTCTGAAGATGGAATGGAGAATAAATTATCCTAATCAAAAATTTTATTTCATAAACAATAAATTTGTTCCATTCACAGCTTATGAAGATTTGAATGTTTAGAATCCCAAAATCAATCTGACGTTCACATCTCCCCTTCCACGTCTCCTGACTACCGTTACACATATTTCAGGAAAATCCTTATGTTGCAGTCGTACTATGAAATCAATTATCATATTAGTTACTATTGTTTCTTTAATTGCTTGTAAAAACCAGGGTGTCCGAGGTGTGAGTGATTCTGTAATCGCTAAAGGTCAGATGCCGCAATTCGTTACAGAAAATAACGGGAATCTGCATATGATCTATGGAAAGGGAGATAGCTTGTTATATTCTTTTTCGGCTGATGGTGGAAAAACATTCAATAGGTCTCAGGTGGTAGGTATACTCCCGGGACTTGCCTCTTCTCATATGAGAGGACCGCAGATTGCATTGACTTCGGAAGGGCTGTTGGTAACAGCATGTACAACTAAGGGAGATATCTTTTCCTTCGTTCGTAATAATGGCAGATGGGCTGTACCGGTTAAAGTAACAGATGAAGACACTGTGGCTAAAGAAAATTTAATGGCATTATCTGCTGATGGCAGCAATGTAGTCGCGGTTTGGCTGGATCTTAGGAGTAAACACAACCAGCTGTTTGGAGCACATTCAATTAATGGCGGCCGTTCCTGGTCGGAGAACCGGGTGATTTATGCTTCTCCTGATACCACCGTTTGCCAGTGTTGCAAGCCTTCAGTGCTAGTTCATGATAAGAATGTATATGTAATGTTCAGAAACTGGCTGAAAGGAAACAGGGATCTTTACCTGGTACAATCAGCAGATGGAGGTAAATCATTCAGCGATGCAAAAAAACTTGGAGAGGGCAACTGGCCTTTAAAAGGTTGCCCAATGGATGGAGGCGGGTTAACAATTGATTCTAAAGGAATTCCTCAAACAGTTTGGAACAGGCAAGGTGTTATCTACAGTTGTTCACCAGGTAAACAGGAACAAAAAATAGGCGAAGGCAGAAGTTGCACCACGGAAATGATAAATGGTAAACAAGTATATGCGTGGGTAGAAAACAAAAAGGTAGTTATGCTGACACCGGCCAAAAAACTAATGCTTTCAGAAGGCGAAATCCCTGTTCTTAAAACGATTGATAATCATCACCTGTTATGTGCATGGGAGAATGATAAACAGATCCATAGGGTTGTGCTCGGGCTTTAGAGAACCTTATTAAATTAGTAAACTAATTGCTTTTCAGAAATTAGCGCGTACAACTTTTCAACATAGGATTTGTATTGAATAAATGTTTCCGGTTTTACCACGTAATCTGCTGCACCACAAGCCATACACTTTTCAATGATACTGGGAGTTGAAGAAGTGGAGGTGATAATGATTGGGATGTGAGAATAAGCAGGTGTTTCTTTCATTTCAGTTATTATATCATAACCGTTTTTCCCGGGCATATTCAAGTCACTTAATATCACTTCAGGAAGGGAAGATGGGTGAGCTTCTAACCATTCAAATAACAAGTCACCATTTGCGAGTTGGGCAAAGATCTCAAACAGTCCGGTTGCCAGGAATCCTTCCCGCATAAATTGCTGTTCATCCTCATCGTTTTCTACAATGATTATTTTATACTTTCTCATCTACTGCCATCTCCGGTTTTGTTTGCTGTTCAAGAGTAAAATAAAAGGTAGTGCCTCTGCCAACTTCTGAATCTAACCAGATCTTTCCATTATGTCGCTCTACAATTTTCTTACAAATTGAAAGCCCGATGCCTGTTCCTGAATATTGCTTTTTTGTATGTAATCGGCGGAAGATTTCAAACACTTTTCCTTTGTCCTTATCCGGAATGCCAATCCCATTGTCACTTACAGAGAATTTTACATGGTGATCCTCTTTAACGCAGCGGATATTTATTTCAGGCCGTTTTGAATCAGTAAACTTGGAAGCATTACTAATAAGGTTTTGTAATACTTGCACTAATTGGACATGGTCAGCATAGATTGAATCCACTTCATTGTCAATGGATATTTCAGCCCTGGAGATGTCAATAGAGGTTTTAACATTCTGCAATGCTTCCAATATTGTTTCATTCACATTGATTTTCTCCCTGTTAATCTCTCCCCTGCTTAGTTGTGAATAATTCAGCAGATTCCTGATTAATATTTTCATTCGGTTTGCTGCATTAATTGCCTTACCTATATATACTTTAAGGTCTTCAGCCTGCTCTTCCCCTAGTTTGATATCTATCAATTGCAAAAAGCTTTGAATAGTCCTGACTGGCTCCTGTAAATCATGTGAAACAATAGACGTAAACTGTTCCAACTCCTCATTAGCAAGGGAAAGCTCCGTATTAGTAATTTTCAATTCATTGGCAATCATTCTATATTTCTCAAAACTTTCTCTAAGTGCTTTCTCTGCTTCCTTTCTTTCAGTGAGGTCCCGTGTGACTTTTGAAAAGCCAACATGATGCCCTTGCTGGTTATATACGGCTGTAATGACCACATTAGCCCAAAAGCGACTGCCATCTTTACGTAGTCTCCAACCTTCCTCCTCATATTTACCCGTGGCGCGGGCAACCCTTAATTCATAAGCAGGTTTACCTTTTACTATATCCTCTTCCGGATAGAAGATCGTAAAATATTTCCCGATGATCTCAGAGGCTGAATATCCTTTGATCCGGCGGGCTCCTTCATTCCAACTAACAATTCTTCCTTTTTCATCCATCATGAAGATTCCATAGTCCGTCACCTGCTCTACCAGTGAACGGTAGCGTTCCTCACTTTGCCTCAGTGCCTCTTCATTTTGTTTTCTTTCACTCAAGTCACGGGTTACTTTTGAGAAACCAATCAACTTATTTTCCTCATTGAATAAAGCTGTTAGTACAATGTTGGCCCAGAACAAGGATCCATTCTTTCTTACTCTCCACCCTTCTTCTTCATACTTTCCTGTCGCAAGAGCAGCCTTTATTTCTATTTCATGTTTCCTGATCTTTATGTCTTCTGCTGTGTAAAAAACTGAAAAATGTTTTCCCAGTATCTCATCCTGCTGATACCCGGTGAGATATTTAGCTCCTTCGTTCCAGGTAATAATATAACCATTGGGATCCATCATGAAAATTGAATATTCAGTTATCCCTTCAACCATCATGCGGAATTTTTGTTCACTTTCCCGCAATTGAAGTTCCAGGTTTTTCCTTTGTGTAATGTCCCTGAGTATGCAAGTATACCCGGTGACAACACCCTGATCATCCCTGATAACTGACAAAGTCATCTCACTCCAAAACTTCTTTGCCGTCTTAGTATACTTCCACCCTTCGCTGACCAGTTTTTCCTGCCGGGAAGTAACCTGCAATTCATATCCAGAAGTGGAACCATCATCATTATAAAATATAGCTAACGGCTTATTAAACAGTTCATCCGGAGAATAGCCGGTTAAAGTTGAAGCTAATGTGTTGGAGTATTTGATATAGCCGTCTTTATCGAGCATGAAGATGGCTTCGCCAATACTTTGAAGTAATAGGTTTCCGTTCGTGGTCATGAGTTTAAAAAAGTCTGTATCGCCTGAGGTCGCAATATAAATAAGAATACCTTATTATAAATCAGACACAACTATTGAGCCACCTCCTGACATTCTCATAAATAACCCGCCTCAACCTGACGTCTTTCATGTAGCATCCTGACGATCATCATACTATATCAACACTAATCCTGAGATCTTCGAAACAACAAATCAATACCAGAAGAGAACTCAATCAACCATGAACGGCTGGAACAATACAAATTATATCCTTATTGTACTTGCTTCCAATGTACTGGGGTTGTTAATTTTATTCTTCGCCTGGAAAAACCAACGCATTGGCAGGCTCCTTCTTTTCTTCTTATTCGGATGGGCGGGGTGCACTAACTGGTATACCGTCACTCATTCTCCTTCCGATTATGTAGATTACGCCAACTTTGCGCTTCTACCGTTTTATCAATCGTTTATCAGAGGTTGGTTTAGCGAACATGTACTGGAAGTTGTAGGACTTATTGCCACGGGCCAATTGATGATTTCAATAGCCATGTTGTTGAAGGGATGGTTATTCAGGACAGCCTCCCGTGCGGGCATTGTTTTCATGTTTGCTATTATTCCACTCGGGGTTAGTTCAGGATTCCCATTTCCTCTTATAGTTTCTTTAGCCTTTTACCTTTTGATTTTAAATCCGGCGATTGATTTTATATGGAAAACTGAAAAAGTTCAAAGACCATCATTTTTTCTGAATACCTAAAGGCATGAATATCTCTATAAAAATTAGAAAATGGGCTGCAATTTTAGCCTTAACCTTTGCCCTGTTTTATTCAATTTTCCAGGTATTAAGCTTAATGCACCTTATTGCCAAACCGTATGACCTGGTAGCAATGTTCATTCCCTCCCTGCTATTAGCCCCTGCTTTTGTGGTGGTAATCGTCAGTATGCAGTATAGTCATTCAAATGAATCGAAGATATTTGGGTTATCTGCAGCAGGATTTGCATTTATCTACTGCATACTCGCTTCAGGAGTATATTTCACTCAACTCACCTCTGTTATTCCATTGCAACTGCATAACGAAAAAGTAGATCAGCTGCTATTATTTGAAGGAACTAATATCATGGTAGCTATTGATTGTCTCGCTTATGCTTTTATGAGCCTTTCGAGCCTGTTTATTGCTTTCAGCTTCACTAATCATAAAAGATTGTTCCTTAGCTTTTTTGCCCATGGACTATTATTGCCATTTATTATAGCCTCGTTCTTTTACCCGGCATTACTTGCTATTGGTGCTTTATGGATGATCACTTTCCCATGGGCGATGATAGAGGTAATAAGATATTGCAAACCTGTAACACCCGGAAAGAAACATAATGTGGTTAAATCCCGTGTAACAGAACAAGAATTATCATCTAATTAGCTAGTTCTTTCCCCCGTCTTTATCTAAAGTATCATCCAGTTCCTCCTGGTCTGTGCCATCAGGCAAATCTTCTATATTAGCTACTTCCCTTATGTATTTATCAGCTTCTTTGTTTAAAAGCTGATTATCATTTTCGAAACCTGTATCCCGAGGTGTTGGGTTACTGGCATTTCCTGAATCGGGGCTATTTTGATGAATAGTTTCCTTATTATTTTTCTGCGAATTCACTGGCATTTCTGGAGATTTTTTCAGAAATAAAAAAGTAAAAAATTATGCCATTACCCCTATAATTTTTTTGAATTTAAACATTGCCATTCAGAACCTTTCAGGATCCCTTTGTGCCCAATAGAGCCATAAAGGGAAAACAGCCGTTTGTGTGATAGTAACTTTGTCTGACAAAAAGATAGCTCTTTGAAATATGGATTAACGTGAGACAGAGTTAGCACGTTTCTTAAGCTGTAATGAAAAACAATACTATTCATTTAACTCAACTACAATTCCTTCATCCCCACCGAGTTGAATTCTGTCGGTAATGGAAGTACCTTCAAGTTCTTCTGCTGTTGCCAACACTACTTTACCATTTATATCTGAATTTTCCAGTTTGATATAACAAGGCCTGTGGGTAAGATTTAATACTATCATAAACCTATGCTCCCCGGGAGCTTGCCGTATATATGCGAGGCATTGCTTGTCGGCAAAGACGGGCTGATAATTACCTATTGTTAATGACGCTTCCTGTTGACGTAACTGGATTAGCCGCCTGTATAGGTTCAGATGAGAATTAGGGTCCCTTCTTTCAGATTCTGTATTCACTCTTTTATAAGATGAACTAATGCGTAACCATGGTTTCACAGTAGAAAAGCCCGCATACTGGTTACTGTCCCATTGCATGGGAGTTCTTGAAGGATCACGACTAAGATTTTTATCGGGCATATTGAGGCCCTGCGGATCCTGGACTTCGTCAAAAGGAATTGGGACATCCGTCATCCCCAGTTCTTCACCATAGTAAATAGTAGGTGTACCTCTAAGAGTGAGTAGAAGAATGGCGGCAACTTTTGCCTGCTGCAGTCCCACGCGACTGGTTATCCTTGGTTGATCATGGTTACCAAGTACCCAATTGGGCCATCCATGTTGAGGAAGAGCACCTTCATATTCAGAAACTGCTGAAGCAATTTTTTGCGCATCCCAGGGAAGGGAAAGAAGCATAAAATTGAACGGAAGGTGGGCTCCTTTTCTATCCACTCCATAGTATGTTACCAGTTTATGAATCGGCAGGTAAATCTCACCAATCATCATCCGTTCACTATATTCATCAAGAACCTTCCTCATGCTGTGGACAATATCGTGTACCTCGGGTTGATCGGTGGAATATACCGGTAACAATTGCTCATAGGTAGCCATATGTGGCTGATAATCCGGATTTAGGGGATTGTCCCTTAGTTGTTCGTCTTTGATCATATGCCACATTACATCAACGCGGAAGCCATCGACTCCTTTTTCAAGCCAAAACCGCATTACTTCGTACATGGCTTTTTGCACTTCAGGATTCCTCCAGTTGAGATCGGGTTGCTGTTTCAGGAAAGCATGATAGTAATACTGGTCTGTATGTTCATCCCACTCCCAGGCTGAACCACCAAAGACGCTCAACCAATTGTTAGGTGCCCTACCGTCATCGTTTGCATCTTTCCAGATATACCAATCTCTCTTCGGGTTATCTCTGGATGAACGGGATTCCAGAAACCAGGGGTGTAGATCGGAGGTATGATTTGGAACAAGATCAAGGATCAACTTTATATTCCTGTCATGAGTTTCACTCAATAACAAATCAAAATCATCCATTGTACCAAAAAGGGGGTGAATGCCGGTATAATCAGAAATATCATAGCCGAAATCAGCCATAGGTGAAGGATAAATGGGTGAAATCCAAATAGCGGTGATACCCAGCCATTTTAAATAATCGAGCCGTTGGATAATTCCTTTAAGGTCACCTACCCCATCCGCATTGCTATCCTGGAAAGAACGTGGATAGATTTGGTAAATAACTCCGCTCTGCCACCATAAATGTTCCTGGTTAATATTTCCCATTGATTTTATCAGTTTCAAAGGGAGAAGACATAAAAATTGCACCAATGGATGATCTATGACCCGGAAGGCAGCTAATACTTTCCAGGTATGGTTGTATAAAAAGGAAATGCCCCAGACCAGGGGCATAACTTATTGGAAGCGGAGAGAGAGGGATTCGAACCCCCGGAGGTGTTACCCTCAACGGTTTTCAAGACCGCCGCATTCGACCGCTCTGCCATCTCTCCGCGGCAAAAATATGTTTGCGATCTATATCAGCAAAAAAATTATTCTGTAAAAACGTAAACATCATCAGTTAAACAGCAGAAAGTTGTAAATTGATTTCATAATCAAAACTCGTTATGAAAAAAGTCTCTGATATTCTAAACCACAAGGGAAGAAAAATGATCTCAGTCCCACCTCAAACATCTGTAATTGACGCTTTGAAAATTATGGCTGAAAGCAATATAGGTTCTGTTCTAGTCATAGACAACAATAAATATCTGGGATTAATGACTGAAAGAGACTACTCCAGGAAAATAGTTTTGAAAGGGAGATCATCTTCAGATACTTATGTCAATGAGATTATGACTACGGAAATGCCTTCAGTAACTCCGGAGGATAGTATTGAACATTGCATGCAATTGATGACACTTGAAAATGTCAGGTATCTACCTGTGTTTGAATCAGGTGAATTAACGGGCATTATATCCATCAATGATGTAGTCAGGGAAACTATCTTGTCACAACAGGAAACTATTAGCAATCTTAAGGACTATTTATATTCTAATGTTTAGCTGAAAGTTACTGCGGCTGTTCCTTTTCTTTGATCAGAACCAAATCTGCGAGGTCAATCTGCATAGGTAATAAGCCTATCTTGACCACCGCTCTTTTGCCCCTGATTTCAAGGACCTGACCTACCTGGAGATTTCGCTTCATCTTTACTTTGTCGCCGATCTTTATCTCCCCGGTTATTTCCTCGTATTTGGATTCGAGTTGCTTTTGTTTTTTACTGGCAGTTTTCTGATCATTCTTTTTAAACAGTAAAGCTGCCATTTCTTTGACTATTTTATTCTTGTCATCTGACTTCTTCCACTCAATGATAATCTGTTTCAATTTTCTTTCCATATCCTTCAAATAAAGGATTCTGTCTTCTGTGATTTTGTTCTGTTGCTTCAATACTTCAACTTGCTGGTGGTGACGCTCTTTATTCATTATTACCTCCATTTCTCTCTTGACTTTTTCAGTTTCTTTCAGCAATTTGTGGAGATCTTTTTCTTTTTTCTGCACACTCTGCAGGTCCTGCTCTGTTCTGTTCAGTAATTTATCAAGGCGGAAATGTTCTTCGTCTACAAGTCCTCTTGCCTTTTCAATTAGTCTTTTATCCAAACCTATGCGTTCAGCAATTGAAAAAGTATACGAGCTACCTGGTTTTCCAACAGCCAGTTTATAAAGAGGGAGCAGATGCTTCTCATCAAAAGCCATTGCTCCATTTAAAATACCTGGAGTTTTATTGGCCATGACTTTTAAATTCAGATAGTGAGTTGTGACTATACCGTAAGCATGCTTTCTCGCAAGTTCCTCCAATATTACTTCTGCAAACGCGCCTCCCAGGTTAGGATCACTTCCACTACCTAATTCATCAATGAAGAACAAGGTTTTGCCATTTGCGTTCTCCATAAAATATTTCATGCTGAGGAGATGACTGCTGTAAGTACTTAATTCAAATTCGAGACTTTGTGTATCACCAATATGAATCATCAACTGCTTGAATATTCCAAACTGAGAAGCCGGGCTTACCGGAACAAGCAAGCCACTCTGAACCATCATTTGCAATAGCCCAATGGTTTTAAGTGTGACAGTCTTCCCGCCAGCATTGGGTCCGCTTATTACCAGAATCCTGTTTTGATTATCTAATGAAAGATCCACAGGTATGGTAGGCTTTCCTGAACGTTGATTATATAAGTAAAGCAGTGGATGGTATGCCTGCACCAGGTGTACAAGGGCTTTGTCATTAACTACAGGTGATTCACCCCTGATATCCACGGCAAATGAAGCTTTTGCACGAATAAAATCATATTCACCTACAATAGAATGATAATGAACTAACAAAGATGCAAAAGAAGCCAACTGTGTAGTGAGAACTTTTAATATCCGGTATACCTCCTTACGTTCAGCATTTCCCAGGTCACCAATAGCATTATTAAGTTCAATTGTCTCTTCGGGTTCAATGAACGCTGTTCGCCTGCTATCACTCTCACCATGTAAAATTCCTTTGACTGTGCGTTTTTGTTCAGCAAACACAGCTACTACTCTCCGTCCATTCATAAAGCTTTCTTCAATCTCCGCCAGGTAGCCTTGCTTGTTTAGCCGTTGAATGATCCGGTCAAATAAACGACGTAGGTCATTTCTCTTCCGGTAAAGATTCATCCTGATATTCAACAATTCATCAGAAGCATTATCCTTAATAGTTCCAGATTCATCAATTACCTGATCAATTAAGACAAGTATTTTTTTCTCATAGTAGGTTCCGGCTATGACTTCAGCAAGAGCTGGGTAGGCTTCTTTTCGCTCTGCATCAAACCAACGGAAGATTGATTCAATACTAAGCGAAAGCTTTCTGATATTGACCAGTTGTTCACCGGATAACACCGCATCAAGGATTGACAATAAACGTAATTCCCTTGAGAGATTCAGTACATAATCATTCGGAAAATAGATGCTGTTTTGAATTAACTGTTTATGTTCGTGAGATTGCCTTAACTCCCTATCTATGAAATCTTTCCTGGTGTGAATTCTTAACTCTGCCGCTTTCGACTTTGCATATTCGGTTCTACATTTTTGATGCAGAAGCTCTTTAATTTTATCAAACTCCAATTGTGCAACCGCTGATTCAGGGTATAATTTCATTTACTCTTTCCTCGTGAATAAACGGCAAAGGTATTATTGACCGTGACATTAAAGGAAAAATGACTAATACAAACCTTGTGTTAAATCTGGATATTGTCTTTTCCTTTAACCAGATCAGGTGGAAATTTGTTTATCTAAATCTCATTATGTTCACGAAAACGCTGGTAGCCCTTTTAGCAACTTACGGTTTAATAGCCTGTAATTCTGAAAAAAACTATAAGTCAATGAGTAGTTCACTGGTAAATGCAATCGATAAAGTAGACACAGCGACCTTTGGAACCGGCTGCTTTTGGTGTACTGAAGCAATTTTCGAAGAGCTGAATGGTGTTTTAAGAGTTACTTCCGGATATTCCGGAGGTCATGTAAAGAATCCCTCTTATAAAGAAGTCTGCACTGGTGAAACAGGTCACGCCGAATGTGTACAGGTCGTCTATGAACCTGCAAAAATCTCTTATGATGAACTACTCAAGGTATTTTTTGAAGTTCATGATCCGACTAGTCTAAACAAGCAGGGTGCAGATGTAGGAACGCAGTATAGAAGTGCGATCTTCTATCATTCTCCGGAACAAAAAGAAAAAGCAGAATATTACATCAGCGAATTGAATAAAAGTGGTGCTTACGATAAACCAGTAGTGACCGAAATAGTTCCTTTCAAAGAATTTTACAAAGCCGAGGATTATCACCAGGAATATTATGCAAATAACATGAATACAAATCCTTACTGTTCTATCGTGATAAGGCCAAAGTTGGAAAAATTTCAAAAGGTTTTTGCGAATAAACTGAAGACCAACTAAGCCAGGTTCGGCTGTTTAGTTGTAATTAATTAATTCAGCGTTCTTCCACACGATTGATGAAGGAATACATTTGATCTACGTCTATCTTAGAATAAGAGTGAACTCTTTTAAGATCAGCAGCCACCATTTCTTTGACCAGCATCTTTAGGTCATATTCTGATTCCCATCCAAGTTTTTGTTTAGCTTTCGAGGAATCTCCAATTAAAAGCTCTACTTCGGTGGGTCTGAAATAATTGGGATCTATTGAGACAACTTGTTTGCCTATCGGCAATTGATAAGCATCATTGCACGCAGTGATAATACCTTTTTCCTCGACTCCTTCACCAGTGAATTCAACAGTAATACCAGCTTCCGCAAACGCCATCCTTACGAATTCTCTGACTTTTGTAGTCTTTCCTGTAGCAATCACAAAGTCCTCAGGTGTTTCCTGCTGTAACATGAGCCACATCGCCTTTACGTAGTCTTTTGCATGTCCCCAATCCCTTTGCGCATCAAGGTTACCAAGAAAAAGACAATCCTGTAAACCCATTGCAATAGCAGCAACAGCCCTGGTTACTTTTCTTGTAACAAATGTCTCTCCTCTTAGTGGACTTTCATGATTGAATAAAATGCCATTACATGCAAAAAGGTTATATGCTTCCCGATAATTCACCACAATCCAATAAGCGTATAGTTTGGCTACACCGTAGGGAGAACGAGGGTAAAAAGGAGTTTTTTCACTTTGAGGCACTTCCTGGACCAAGCCATACAATTCAGAAGTGGATGCCTGGTAGAACTTCGTTTTCTTTTCAAGTCCGAGTATCCGAATCGCTTCCAATAACCTCAACGCACCAACTCCATCGGCATTTGCTGTATACTCCGGGGTATCAAAACTCACCTTAACATGGCTCATTGCTGCCAGGTTATAGATCTCATCAGGCTGCGTTTCCTGTATTATACGTATGAGGTTTGTACTATCTGTAAGATCCCCGTAATGAAGCTTAAACTTCACATTTTGTTCATGTGGATCCTGGTATAAATTGTCAATTCTGTCTGTATTAATCAGGGAAGAACGACGCTTCACACCGTGAACCATATACCCTTTCTTCAGTAATAATTCTGCAAGATAGGCTCCATCCTGACCAGTAATACCGGTAATAAGTGCAGTCTTCATTAAAGTATTTAATGTTCTAATTCGTTGCTAAAGTACATCTATAACAAAAACGCTTACGATATCAGATCAGTTTTTCACTGTTGGATATCCTTTGTCGATCCAGTCTGCTTTAATATTACGAGGAAGGTTAAGTAGATAGTAATTTTTAAATTTTAATTCTTTCAAGGCAGTTATGGCAGGTCTCACATTAGGACAATGCTCGAAAGGGCAACAACCACAATAGATCACGACATTGCTGGTTTTAGGCAAGATTGCTAACTGTTTCTTCAGTTTATCTACGTTAGCCTGATTTTTAGTCATCCCTATCGAAATACTGCCTGGAATCAAGGCTGCCGGACCTACACTGATTATAGTTGGAATATTTTTTCCGGTGTTGATTGTAGTTGCAAGATCTGCGGGTTGCATTAGTTGTTTACTTGTCCAGTTTTCGGGGCTTTGCCCTACAGATACCTTTGTAAATACAAATAAAATAAGGATTAAGAACAGCTTATACGATTTCATGGGCTAAAGATATAGAGGTTATCCTCATTAAAATATTGGCAATTTCTTAATTTCACCGCCTCTTCTGAGTATTTCGGGATGTAGCGCAGCCCGGTAGCGCGCTTCGTTCGGGACGAAGAGGCCGCTGGTTCGAATCCAGTCATCCCGACTACTTTGCTTATCTTAAAATTGATGCTATTACTAACTAAACGCAGCGTATCGTCCATTGACGGAATAATTCTCCTTTATTGCATTAGGATTGGACCAATCCATGTTTAATATAGCTTTAATAGCTTCATAGTGCTCTTTATATAAAGCTGACTTTATCAAAAAAAGGTGACCGCCCATATCATACGCAGTCTGGATATTTGATGGCCGGGTTGTCGAAGAGAAAATAACTATAGGAAGATTAGATAATGCTGGGTTATTTTTAATCTCAACTAAGCATTCCAATCCATTTTTATAAGGCATTTCAAGATCAAGAAATAGCAGATCCGGACAGTAATGTTCTAATAACGACATCAATTCATTACCATTAGACACTATATCCAGTTTGATCTGCTTGTTTAATGAAGAAAGTACATCCTGAAAAATAGAAAGATCATCCTGGTCATCATCAGCAAGGACTATTGAATTTATAGCAGTTTTATTTGCTGTAATATTCATAAGGCAATGTCGTTAAGATCTGCAAAAATAAATGTTCCTGTCTACAAAAATTGCATTTAATAGAGTAATGTATCGTAACGCAAATAAACTTTGACAATGAAGACAGAATAGAGCAAAATTTTAAGTCTTTAGGTCTAAAGCTTATCTTCGTGAATTAATGAATATTGTCTTAAGGCAGGTCACAATTATAGACCCCAATTCGCCTTTTCATCAGCAGAAGAAGGATATTTTTATTCTTGATGGCCTCATCTCCCAAATTGCCTCTTCTATTGATATCAATGATATAAAAGAAATCAGTATTCCGGGCTTGTACGTCTCCCCAGGGTGGGTTGATATATTCTCCAACTTTTGCGATCCAGGATTTGAATTCAAGGAAAC
>JBLNAY010000127.1:0-4451 GCA_050259715.1 Candidatus Dadabacteria bacterium | reverse complement strand
GCCTATGTCGGAGTGATTAACGCTAATGGCTTCAAAATGGAAGGCATTAATATATATAATGCAAAAGTGCTGGCCTCCCTGTTTGTCGGGGGTATGATACCTTTTATCTTTTCATCCCTGGCGATTCGTGCTGTAGGACAAGCAGCTATGGCAATGGTAGAAGAAGTTCGGAGACAGTTCAGAACCATACCTGGCATTATGGAGGGGACAGGTAAGCCGGAATACGACAAATGTGTGGCCATTTCAACATCAGCCTCTATTAAAAAGATGATGGTTCCGGGCTCCATAGCCATTATATCTCCTTTATTAGTTGGTTTTCTCCTGGGCCCTGAGGCTCTTGGAGGATTCCTGGCAGGAGCCACCGTAAGTGGAGTATTGATGGGGATGTTCCAGAATAATGCAGGTGGTGCCTGGGATAATGCCAAGAAAAGCTTTGAAAAAGGAGCTGACATTAACGGAAGCATGTTCTATAAGGGTTCTGACCCCCATAAGGCTTCTGTTACAGGTGATACAGTAGGGGATCCTTTTAAAGATACCTCTGGTCCTTCCATGAATATTCTTATAAAACTAATGTCTATTGTGTCACTGGTTATCGCTCCCACCCTTGCCGGGGTATATCACACAAAAAATATTGAGAACCGTGCAGCGAAAACAAAATCTGAACAGTCTATAAGTATAGTTTCACCAAAAGTTAGTCTGACAAATACATATTATTTACGATAGTTCTGCTTTGTGAGAGACAAAAAGGTTCCCCGCTTCTGCTTGGCGGGGACTTTTATTTTCAGCCATACCTGCCACTGGATAATCCCTGCAAATGGCGGTATTTTTCTAATTATTGATAATAAATAGGGCTTAGTTGTTATCTGTTTAGCCTTTGTGTTCCCCATTAAACAGGTAAAGAGTTTAATTGAACTTGATAAGGAGTTAACATCAAGCTGGTAAAGGGTTTGAACGGAGTTAGCAGGGGGTAAAGCCGTTATAAAGCCGTTCTAACTCCATACAAACCCTATAGAAACTCCATAGATACTCCTTATTAACCTTTAGGAGATGCCTGCGAGGAAAAATTACTTACTGGTACTGGGTCTTACGTTTAGCCAAATGTAAATAACTGACACATTAATTTATTTAATTTATTATTCTACGTTATTAGTCAGCCATTTGGAAAATCAAAAAGACTCTCAGGTCTCGTAAATAGCAAATGATTCTAAATTTATTCCCGGTTAAATTGATGTTTGGAGATTGTAACATTTATTCAGAATTGAACGTCTTAATAGGGATAAAGGGAAAGAGGGAGAACTGTTAAAAATGGTTAACAATCAATAAAAATTACTGAAGGTTTAAACGTCTTACGAAATTGGTCGTATATTCGTTTTACAATTCTTTTTATGGCTGCCAAATACATTAAACCAACTGAAAGTGAATTAGAAATTCTGCAGGTTCTTTGGAAAAGAGATGTGGCTACAGTTCGCGAGGTTCATGAAGAACTCGCCAGGACCAAAGATGTTGGTTATACCACCACGTTGAAACTTATGCAGATCATGCATGAAAAAGGCCTCGTAAGAAGGGATGAATCAATGAGAACACATGTATACCAGCCGGCAGTTAATAAAGAACACACTCAGAAACATTTGTTGGATAAGATGATAGATTCGCTTTTTGGAGGATCGTCAACTCAATTAGTGTTGCAGGCATTGGGAAGTGGGGATCAAAAAGTTTCTGATGAGGAGTTGGAACAAATACAAAACTTGCTAAACAATCTGAAAAAACAGTAATATGGCCTCATTGAGCCAATCTGCTTTCTTACAATCTTTAGGGTGGGCTACACTTAACACCTTTTGGCAAATGGCCTTATTATGGTGTGTGTATGCAGGTGCCGTCTCCCTCTTTAAGGTTTCCCCGGCAAGAAAGTACCAGTTGGCTGTATTTTCAATGATTTCAGGGTTAATGTGGTTCCTGCTTACATTCTTTGTTTATTTAAGAAGTTCGGATTATAGTGGCTATGCCTTCATTCAAAACTCCATACCTGGATCAAACCCAATCCTGAACTCCTGCTTGTTAGCCGCCTCAATCACTTATTTGCTTTTATTAGTTATCCCCGCCTCCCGTTTACTTAAGAATTGGCGGTTTGTCGAATATATAAGGAAACATAACCTAAGTAAAGCTGATCTTGATTATCGCCTTTTTACACAGAAAGTATCTGGCTACCTTGGAATAACCAGGAAAGTACAACTCTATATCTCTGAATTAGTTTCCTCACCAGTAACTGTTGGCTATTTGAAACCAATAATCCTCTTACCACTTGCTGCTATAAATCATTTAACTGAAAGCCAGGTGGAAGCTGTATTGCTACATGAATTAACCCATATCAGGAGATATGATTACCTGGTAAACTTTATCATCACCATAATAAATACACTGCTTTACTTCAACCCATTTGTGAAGTTATTCATGAAGGAAATTGAGGTAGAAAGAGAGAATTGTTGTGATAACCTTGTACTGCAATTTGGTTATGATAAAGTGAGTTATGCCTCTGCCCTGTTGACGCTGGAAAAAGTATCTGCTCAACATAGGATTCTTGCTATTGGAGTAACAGGTAAGAAGAATTTTCTCACCCGCATCGAAAAAATCATAGGTATGGAAAAAAAGAAAGGCTATTCACTGGCCCAATTTATTCCCGTCTTTGCTGCACTGCTTTGTGTGTTAGTTTGCAACTCTGTCCTTATTGTAAAAGACTCTGGTTCTGCAAATAATACTCTATTAGCCAGCAGCACTATAGTAAATCCCTTTTACTTTAGTGAAAATGGTAAAAAAGTGACTGCACCTGCACAGTATTACAGGACAGTTCCTTCAATCAACACGAAAAATATTGTTGTTACTAAACCTGGTAAAGACATGCGGGAACATGAATTACCTGTTTTCAACAATATAAATGTGGATCCGGTAATTGCAGGATCAAAGGATGTTTACCATGTTGCGTACGATGAAGTAGATGGCTCTTTAACTAATGAACAAAAGAACCAGGTAAAGACAACAGTGGAGGCAACAAAAAAGGTTTTGAAAACCTTACAGTGGAAACAAGTTGAAAATTCTATGGCAGATGCATTGAACAAGGAAGAAAAAGCCATTGCAAAGGAACAGTACATGAATGAGGTTGATAATGTGAACTGGACAAACCTGGAGCAAAATTTAAAGGTTAACTACAACAACATTGATTGGTCAACTTTAAATGCCAAACTTGGATCAGCCCTTACCATGATTGAACTAGACAGCATTCAAAATAATCTTAACCAGGTATTGGTTCAACTACAACAGGCAGAAACTAATATCTGTGCCAAGAAAAATACAAATGCCACTCCACTACCCGATCAATCCCTTGAAGATTTGAGGAAAGCCATAGACCAGGTACACGGTTATTTAAACCAGGTAAATGCATTACGTGAACATAAGGTGATTCATCTTTGATAAATTAAACTGCTGAATTAAACGGAACTGTTGTACTTAGCAACAGTTTTTTATTATCTAATAACCTGCAAAGAAGATTAATTACCACACATTTCTTGGACAACTGTCACTATAGCGATTACCGAGAATAAAGCCGATGATTAATTCGTGGGTACCCCGACTTACTGTATTAAGTTTAGTTATCGTAAAATCATAGGCATACCCAATATTGAAGCTATTAGCGATATTGACTCCGGCCATTGCAGCATAACCATCCTGCAATCGGTAGCTCCCTCCTAACCAAAGCAAGTCCTGGTATTGGAGTTTAAGATTCAGGTCAAATTGGGGTGTTGTAGGAGAGCCGGATACATATTTCAGCATGATTGAAGGAATAGCATTGATATCATCTGTAAGCAGGTAGCGATAACCGGCAGTCGCAAATATGTGCGGTATTTGCTTAATTCCTGTTTGACTGGTAACTAAATTAACCTTTTGTGGAATGACTTGCTGTGCACTCACCCCGGCAAAGTAGTCACCAGAATACAACCATAAACCTACATTTAGATTCGGTCTTATCTTGAAGAGAGTAGAATTGGAATTACCTATAGCAGGATCTGCCGGATCCACAGGTGTAGCTTTTGAACGATCATAACTAATTTTTTCAATACCAGCAGCGAAACCTAAGGCTATGTTTGTCCTGGCTGACAGACCTAAATGGTAAGCATAAGAAATGTCAGCAGAAAACCGGCTGTAGTTTCCTGTTTTATCGTTGATAACGGAAAGTCCTACACCATGATGTGCCTCAGAAGCTTCATAGTTTTCCCAATAAGAAGTTCCCCTTGGGTTTTCACCGGGAACATTAAATGAAGTAGCAGAAGTCTTGTAATCTTTTTTCCCAATGGGCCCTTGTACGGTCAGGTAAAAAGTCTGGGGGGCGCCATTCAGACCCACCCATTGGTCTCTGGCACTTAACTTAACATCTGTGTAGTTTTCAATTCCACTTAAAGCAG